>JAYRWZ010000416.1:0-21543 GCA_041917875.1 Chloroflexota bacterium
GCCGCGAACCTTGATCGAATGCTGTTCGAAGCAGGCGTGAGCGCAAAGCGCCCGCATCTTCAGGGCGTGGTCGGTCCGAAGATCTCCTCCAGGCTCCCGGCATCGAGGACCTGATCGAGCCAGATGTCGATAGTTGCTTGAATGATAGATAAAAGTTTCAATTCACCGGAAGACACTTCGTAAGGAAACTTTGAACGTAAATGACTTAGTTCGTATTCCGAGAGGATATCCATAGTTCTCTTTCTCGACTCATTTTCTTTCATTCCACAGACAAAGAGGGGTACCATTAGATTTTCTTCAACTGTATAATGATGCGAGAATGTGTTAGTTTGACGAACAATACCTAATTTGCGTCGAAGATCTCGTTTTTGCGACAACTTCATAACTTTGGTGCTTTGACCGTTTATATACGCTGTTCCTTGAGAGGGTAATTTATCGCCAAGCAATAACTCAAACAATGTTGATTTACCGGCACCCATAGCACCCTCAATAACAGTAAAACCATGTTCAGGAAATACCAATGAAAGCGTATCAATGATTGGCAAAACATCATACAAGTACGATACAGAACGAAACTCAAATTTCATAATATAATGATATGAATAGATTTATAAACTTACTCAGTAACTGGACAAATAAACCCCAATACATTATTGGAATCATGACAGGCACCTCATTAGATGGCATAGACACTGCTCTGTGCCGTCTTCAAACCTGTGATGAATCAATCACAATAGAACTTTGTGGTTATATATGTTCAGAATACCCTCCAAAAATCAAAGAGAATATACAAACTTTGTTAAACGAACCATCTCCGATATCTACGTATAGCCATATACATCATGAACTTAGTAGAATCTATGCTCAATGTGTAAGAGAATTATGCACAAGATATAAGTATGATGTGAACACAATTTCTGCTATCGGTATTCATGGACAAACTCTCTGGCATGATCCGTTACAGAAAAATTGCACCTTACAAGCCGGCAACGGAGAAGTCCTTGCAAAAATACTATCTATCCCTGTAGTAAGTGACTTTAGAAGTGCCGATGTTGCGCTTGGAGGTACCGGCGCTCCACTTGTACCAATCTTTGACAAAGAATATTTTTCATCCGATACCGAGACAAACATAGCTATCAACATCGGAGGTATGGCAAACATAACAGTGCTGCCTCCTCGTCATTCACAAACTCCTATTGTTGCATGCGACACAGGTCCCGGCAATGTTCTCATAGACGCTCTTTGCATGAAATATTACAATATTCCTTTCGACAACAATGGAGAATATGCACGTAATGGCTTCATAATTCATGAGATGCTACAAGAGCTAAAAAGCCATTTATTCTATCGTACTCCCCTGCCAAAATCAACCGGACGAGAATTTTTTGGTCAAGACTATGCGGACTATCTCTGCAAAACATACGCAAATTATCCCCCTAATGACCTAATTCGCACAGTCACAGAGCTTACTGCATGGCACATAACCGACCATATAGCAAGATTATCAAATAATCCCGGCACAATGATAGTTGCAGGCGGCGGTAAACACAACCTGTTTCTTATGAAGAGATTGAAAGAAAATATGCCTCAACTTTCTCTGTGTTCCTCAGAATCATTCGGCATAAACAGCGATGCCAAAGAAGCTATGTGTTTTGCTTACCTTTGTTATAGAACATTATCTGGTTTACCATCCAATATTCCATCCGTCACAGGAGCATCGCGAGAAGCCATACTCGGTTCAATTTCCTTGCCTTAACAATGTGTAAGGCTGTGTATTTTATCAACACGTTTTTGATGACGACCACCTTCGAATTCAGTGGCTAAAAATGTTGTAACTATATCTTTTGCCTCGTCATACGATAAAAACCGAGCACCCAAGGTTACAACATTACAATTATTATGCTGTCGGCACAAGGCAGCTTGTTCCTTAACAAGGCAATTAGCTGCACGTATCCCCTTCACTTTGTTGGCTGCAATACAAACACCTATACCGCTGCCGCACACAAGTACAGCACGATCGCATTCATTGTTTTCGACCAAATGACAAGCGGCAACCGCATAATCGGGATAATCTGTTGACTCTAAAGAATGTGTTCCACAATCATTCACACTGTGGCCTTGTTCCTTTAAAAAAGAAACTATCAGATTTTTTAGTTCGAAGCCGGCATGATCGGCACCAATGGCAATATTCATTGTAAGTCCTTAAAAAAATAAAAAAAACATATATAACTCAACTATAATAAATCACTTGAAGATATTTTCCACAAAATTGCCCACATTATGCTCATTTGGAGTAAAAAACACCATAATCTGTGGGGTAAACTCTTACTTTTTTTGTGGAGAACGTCACTTTATCCACTTTTATGTGTAAAACCTTACATTTATTCACAAAGTTTTCCACACAAATTTTGGTAAAAATTATCTTACTTTGTCATTTGTTGATAAATGCTTACCTTACTTTTATCCACACAACTTTTCCACATTTCCACAGGTGATAAAGTATTTTTACTATAAAAATTTAACTATTACTTAATACAAGAATAACTTTCTGCTCATTTACTCTACAAAAGTAGGAACAAAAGGAAAGCGATGAGATAAAAAACAAAGTAATTGCCCTTCGTGGATTTCAATCGAACACCTTGTTGCTGATGCCCTGTTGCGTGCGCCTTCTCTTTTCCCCAAACTAAGAACTTCATTGTGCAAATTCCAGACAAATCCATGTAAACTAACTGAGCAAGAAGGTTGAGGAATAAGAGAAATCAGCTCATTCTTCACAGTAGAAAAAGAAATACTTTGCATGAGAGGAATAGCATAACGCTCTCCGTCGAGGATAGTAAGAGAAATCAAATGACAAAATTTCATGAACACACTCCAATTGTTGAGCGTATGGTCAAGTTCGCCTCCATGGAATCCGCAAATCAATATGTGGTGAAATTTGTTTGCAATACAGAAACGCAAAGTTTTCTCAAAATCATTAGTTTCCTGTTCCGGCAGATAGATAATACGGCTTTGAGGAAACGAGGTATAAACTTCTGTGCTGTCCATATCGCCAATAATAACCGATGGCGGGAAGCCGAGAGTCTGAAGTTGTTTGGAAGCACCATCAGCAGCTATAAAGGGTGCCGGATGCAGTGCTGCAAGTATATGAGGTGCGGGCATCTCGCCATTTAAGCAAATGACGCAATCAAAAGGACTATGGTAAAACTCTAATCTCATGGTTCATCAGGCAAAAACGTAGGTTCAGAAGTACGTAAATCGGGTAATTGTACTCGATTGGTGTTACCTATTTTATCTAAGTGAAGTAAAGTAAATTCTGAATCACGATCGCGTTCATACATAGGGGTAAATCGATGTCCCCATAAGAACTCATGCCATTTATAGGAATGAGTCCTTTGCACATTTTGCGAAAACGTATTATCAAAACCATTCAACAAAATCAAAAACTCGGCATCAGATTCCTCAAATTCTTGTTGTGTAATACCGTAAAGAGGGCTTGACTCATCAACGGGGTGATTGATAGTCCATCCGATTGTGAGGAAGTTTACCGTATCGTATTCCAAAGGTAAACGATAAAATTTACGAGAAGATATGCCATTGTTGACTTCTGTTCTTGCCAAAGTAACTTGTGCGTGAACCTCGGATAACAGATTGTTTTTTGCATTGGCAACTCTGAACATAAAACCTCTTCCTGATTTGTGTGGGGCAACAATAGCATGGGGACTAAAAAGCAAGTGAGCTACGGGACGGGAAAAACGTCCGTACAGGAGTCCTGTGACAAGGGCAAAGGATAATAAACCTAAGAAAGATTCAATAGCTGCTACGCTTTGCGATAGAAAACCTCTCGGAGAAATAGATCCGTACCCTACGGTTGTTATTGTGTGAGAGCTAAAGAAAAACGCTTCCATAAAATGTTCCATCATTGTCTGTGCGCGTGATCCTTCCAAATACTCAGTACCAATAATAAAGTACAAAAGAGCAAACAGAGTATTGATAATGACATAAAAGCCCGCAACAATTGCTAAAAACGTGGTCCATCGGGCTGTCATGAGCCAATGATATGAATCAAATATCTGAAAAAAGGGAATACCGGTTCGATGGATAAGGAATGTACCGTTTTTATCCATAAATCGGGTACCTTGATTGCCTGCTTGTGAGCCAAATCCAAGATTATCGGTAGTATGAGCACGGGAGGGCTTTTTTACGAATGGGTTGGATACTTTCATAGTAAACCGAGTATGTTTTTCATAAGAATGAACAATGCTTGGTGTTTGTAACGTCATAAGAGAATCTTAATTGCTAATTTTGCAGACTTTTTATTCACTTACACACAAAAGCGATGTCCGAATCACAAAGTAAGGAACTCACATACTCGCAGTTCATCTACAATCGCCCTTCTTTGACGGAGGTAACAAAACAATATCAAGAGCTTAATGAAAGGTTTGACAAAGCGCAGACAGCGGAACAAGCCATTGAGGTTGTCAAAGAATGGAATGAGATACGCATTGATTACAGAACAAACACAAGTTTGATTGGAACAAAATTCAGCCAAAATGTCAAAGACGAATGGGCTAAAAACGAAAAAGACTATCTTGATGAAATTGGTCCGGCTATCTCGGAAATTAAGGTGAATTTTGTAAAAAAGATACTTGATTCCCCTTTTATTGCTGATATAGAAAAAGAATGGGGCAATGTGTTGATTCTACGATTACAGGATTCGATTCGTACATTTAACCCGGAAATAAAACCATTTTTAATAGATCAAGCACATATTGTAAAACAATACGAAGAAATAATTGCTTCCGCCGAAATAGAATTTGACGGTACAACCCATAATTTGTCCTCACTTGGTAAATTATTGACAGACACAGACAGAAATGTGCGATTGCGCGCTCAACAAGCAAAATATGCGTATCTTGAAAAAAATGGCGAAAAAATAGATGAAATTTATGATAAATTGGTAAAAATTCGTCATAAAATGGCTATTACTTTAGGGTATAAAAATTACATTGAACTACGTTATGTTGAGCTTGGTAGAAGTGAATATTCAGCCAAAGACGTAGAAAAATTCCGTGATACAGTTTTTAGTAAAATTGTACCGTTTCTTTCAGAACTATACGATGATCAACGCAAAAGACTCAAAGTGGAGACTTTGTGTTTCCATGATGAATCATTGATGTTTCCTGAAGGGAACCCAACAGCGCAAGGCAGCCCTGATTGGATTGTGGAAAGAGCAAAAGAAATGTATGCAGAATTATCACCTGAGACGGATGTGTTTTTCCGTACGATGATAGATCGTGATTTAATGGATTTAGTGACACGTCCCAACAAATCTGTGGGCGGGTATTGTACAAATTTCCCAAGGTACGGGGTGCCGTTTATATTCTCAAATTTTAATGGTACAACACATGATGTTGAAGTATTGACCCATGAAGCTGGTCATGCATTTCAAGTATGGGAAAGCCGACATCATAAAGCACCCGAATTTTATTTCCCTACGCTTGAAGCATGCGAAATTCATTCTATGGGTATGGAGTATATGACATGGAAATGGATGGATAAATTCTTTGAAAAACAAACCAACAGATTCTATTATTACCACTTAGTAAAATCTTTGATGTTTATGGCGTATGGTTGTGCTGTGGATGAATTCCAACATTGGGTTTTTGAAAATGTGGAAGTGACACCGCAAGAGCGTAATGCAATGTGGCGAAATCTTGAAAAAAAATATCTGCCATGGCGCAATTATGATAATATGCCCTATATGGAAAATGGTACAATGTGGCAATTTCAAAAACATATTTTCGGTATGCCTTTTTATTACATTGATTATGTGTTGGCGCAAACTTGTGCATTGCAATTTTGGGTTCGTTCCAGAAAAGATTGGGACACAGCAGTGAACGATTATATTGCTATTTGTAAAGTGGGCGGCAGCCAAACATTTTTAGATATTATCAAAACAGGTAACTTGATTTCTCCCTTTGACGAGCAAGCGCTTGAAATTGTCACACAAGAAGCAAAAGAGTGGCTTGCTCAATGGAACGACGATTGGAATTAACCATTTTTATACATTATTTACATAGTATTATGAATATTGAATTTGAACAAAAAGTATTTCCGAATCAAAGGCAATCAGAACAAGAGTTGGCGGAAATAGCTTTACATATCCGCAGAGATATAATTAAATCTCTTGCACTTGCACAATCAGGTCACAGTGGCGGACCACTCGGTTCTTCTGATATATTTGCAACAATGTACTTTGGCGGATATATGCGCTATAAACCCGAAGATATGCAATGGGAAGGTCGTGATAGATTTGTATTAAGTGCAGGACATATGTGTCCGGTAATGTATGCTACTTTGGCAAATGCAGGATGTTTTCCTAAAGCCGAATTAGCAACATTGCGTAAGTTTAATACACGTTTACAAGGTCACCCTGGGCGAGATATGGGATTGCCCGGTGTAGAGACATCATCAGGGTCACTTGGACAAGGAATATCTATTGCGGTCGGTATGGCTATGAGTGATAAATTATTAGATAAAAATGATCGCAGAGTATTTAGTTTAACCGGCGACGGTGAATTACAAGAAGGAAGTGTGTGGGAAGCTGCTATGGCTGCTTCACATTTTAAATTAGATAATTTCTGCTGGATTATTGATAATAATGACTGTCAAATTGACGGTAGAATAAAAGAAGTTTTGGATGTATATCCGATAGATGAAAAATGTAAATCATTCGGGTTTGATACCGTGGTTGTTGATGGTCATAATTTTACGGAATTAATGGGTGCTTTTGATAGGTTCTTAGAAAATCAAAAAAATAACACAGGCAAACCAACAGCTATTATTGCAAAAACATATATGGGACACGGTGTGTCATTTATGAATGATAATTATAAATGGCATGGTATGCCGCCATCGGTAGAACAAGCTCAACAAGCATTGGCTGAATTGGTGTGACAATGACCATAAATATGAGAAATATCGTATTTGTTTTTGCCGTGATAATGTTGCTATCGTCATGTGCAGAAGAAAAAAAACCGGTGTACAGGGAATCGCCTGCCGTAGCAATACAGCCGCCCTCATCTATGCAGCAACAAACAACACAAAACAAAGAAAAAACAAAAATTGTTAAAGACGATTTTTCTCCTGTTACGGGAAAAGAATTGATGAAATGTATGCCTACGGTGGTTGGTGGTGCAAAAATTCTTACACCATCAACGGGAAGATCTGAAACAGCGTATGGTTATGAAACCAGAGCTGATATAGAAGTGATATATGGCACAGGTGTAACTGTGCGTATAGGAATAACCGATTATGCGGGACATTATTATGCCATACGTGAGCGCTATGAAGTGCCACGTTCGGAAATAGGTGTTGAAATGACATCGTTAACATTAGGAGCGGGCAAAGGTTTTCAAATGGTAAACATCTACGAGAAATCAGCATCTATTCGTTTTGCTGTTTCTCAACGTTTTGGGATAGATATTGAAGTTCTTAAATATACCCAAGATTTTGGCTCACCTTCAAAAGTGCTGGAATTATTGGATTTGCAGTTATTAGAAAAAATAGCACAAACAAACGTAAAAAAATAATAAGGAATTTGTATGCAAGAATTAACATTACTCGGTTCTAAACCCACGCGCCACGGTTTTGGTGAAGGTTTGGTTACACTCGGTGAGAGACATGACAATGTCGTGGTTTTAGGTGGTGATATCACTGGTTCGGTTATGACATCTTTATTTAAAGATAAATTTCCCGACAGATTTTTTTCTATTGGTATTGCAGAGCAAAATGCAACCACAATAGCCGCCGGTTTGGCTTTAAGCGGAAAGATTCCGTTTTTTGCAAGTTATGGTGCTTTTTGTGCTTTGCGTAATGCCGATCAATTACGTATTTCCGTTTGCTATAATGAAGCGAATGTGAAAATTGGTGGTGGTCATGCCGGTATTTCCGTTGGTCCGGACGGTGCCACACACCAGGTTTTGGAAGAGGTTGCGTTTTTGCGTACTTTACCGCACATGACCATGATTGTGCCTTGCGATTATCTGGAAGCAAAAAAAGCAACGATAGCGATGGGTGAAAAAGTAGGTCCGGCATATATTCGTTTTGGACGCTCACCTGTGCCGCTTTTTACCACAGAGGATACACCCTTTGAAATAGGAAAAGCACAAGTGTTCCGCGAAGGCAATGACATTGCTTTGATTGCTAATGGGGCTTTGGTATGGGAATCCATGCTTGCTGCCACAGAATTAGCAAAAAAAGGAATACAAGCACGTGTTATTAATTGTCCGTCAATTAAACCATTCGATGTAGAAACGGTTGTGAATGCTGCGCGTGAATGCGGTGCTATTGTTACTGCCGAGGAGCATCAAGTTCATGGTGGGCTTGGAGGAGCTGTTGCAGAAGTCACTGCAAAAAATGCTCCCGTGCCGGTTGAGTTTGTAGGAGTGAGAGATAGTTTCGGAGGTAGCGGCGAACCGGAAGAGTTGATGGTAAAATTCGGGCTGACATGGAAAGAAATATATGCTTCTGCATTAGTGGCAATGGAACGTCGAGACAAAGGAAGCAGCGGCTATCGCCAAGTGAAAGATGTAGAGCAGTTTAGTTAGTGCTCTTTTTTTAATACGCAAAAAAAATCCCTTTTCACCAATGTTGTGAAAAGGGATTTTTGATATAATGAGCAAAAGGATATTTTTATACTTAAGAAGTTATAGCTATGAGTAAACCATCTAATTTTTGAATAACTTGCTCACGCAAATCAAACAATACATCCAATTGAGTTCTTGCTCTATCTACATCACCTCTCTCAACAGCATCCACGATTAATTTCCCTGTTTCATGTACTTTTTTATGGATTGGCTCAAGACTTGTAAATTCATGATAATTACTATAGCGTTGTGTGCCTATGGTGTAATACCATTTTCCCAAACGACAAGCATAGTGATCAGTTAATTCTTTGCTATGAACACTTGTTTTTCCTATAACCGAATCGGAAACACGTTTCACCCATGAAATATGGTCCGATTTTGCGATTGAAATTAAAATACTATCAAAATGGATTTTTGCAAAACATGTGACAGCTTCGGTATTGAAAGATGTCATTTGATCCGAAAGAGAAAATAAATTTTCGAGAGTATGTTTGTGTGATTCAAGTGAGGTGTCCAAACCAAAAAGTACGCGAGATAAATCTTCTGTGGCTATACTTTGATCTTTAGAAGCGGAACTGATTTGTGCTACGGCGGAACTCGCTTGTTCTGCAGTTTTGACAGATTCATTGAGAGAACCAACCAGAGTGTCGAAGGCAGAAAGAGTTGAATCCACAGATGAGCCACTTTCTGACACGTATGTTGTAATTGTAGAAGATTGACTTGAAATTGCTTTAGATGAATCTTGAATTTGTTTGACGGCAAGATTCGTTTTTTCAGATAGTTTTCGAACTTCATCGGCAACAACGGCAAAACCTCTGCCATGCTCACCCGCACGCGCTGCTTCAATAGCGGCATTAAGAGCGAGTAAGTTCGTTTGCGATGCGATTTGTTGAATTGTTTCCGACAAATGATTAATGGACTCGGTCTGGCGCATAAACTCTGACATTTGTTTATCAATTTTTGTAATCGTGGTACGAACTGTGTTGAGCTCTACAGTTAAGTTTTTTATGATACCTGCTGCATCAGCTGCTGTTTGTCTTGTGGTTTCTGTTACTTGAGAAGCATGATACGAATGGTTTGCTATTTCTTTGGCTGTTCCTGATAACTCCTCAACGGATGCTGCAAATCCTCGCATACGGTCAGCATCTTCGCTAAAGTTTTTATTGAAAAGATAACCATGTGTATTGAATTCAGTTAATAAACGTGCTGTTTGGACAGATCTTTCAATGGATAAAACGGCTGCTTGAATGTAGTTGTCTATAAGGTCTTTTATTGCAAGGGTTTGATTTTTAAGTTGATAGGGTAGTTCTTCATTGTTAAAAGACTGATCATCAAGATAATTATGAACAATATCCAGAACTGATTGTGCATGGTTATTACTTGTTGTTTCTTGTTGAGCTAAAACAGGTAAATCGGTTGATGAAGGTGGAATGTGTTCTTGTTCGACTTTTGAGGAAGAGGAACGAAAAAAAGAAAAAGACATAATTTATTGATAAAACTGTGTGACATATACCACAAATTTACATGTAAAAGCGAATAGAAAAAAGAACAAAAGTCAGAAAGAACAAAAGTCAGAATAGTGAACAACATAAAAAGGTAATGTTAAAGAAAAAGAAGTTTAAATTGTAGTGTTGTCGTAGTTTTGTCGTAGTGGTTAAACGAGAAATGGCAAGTATTTTGTGTTGTTTAGTTCAAAAAATTTATCAATTACATACAAAAAAGGAAAGCCTATGAAAAAAATCGTAATGTTCTGTCTGTTCGCTGCTTTAACATCTCTAACTATTCAAACAAGTTCTGCTCAGGCATTGCGGTTTGGTGCTGCGAAAAAGCTTCAGACAACAACTAACTTTACCACCATCGTTGATAATCTCACTATGGAATGTTGGGTACGATGGAATGGTACTCCGGGAGGAATTCGATTGCTTGTCTATAATGGTGATCCATCGACGAGTGGTTATGGATACTATATTAATACAAATACAGCTCAAATCCATTTTCTTGCCGGTGGAGTCATTGATGTTGGTACAGGATACAATTTGCCCGTAAATATATGGACACACCTTGCTTTGCGCCGAACAGCAGGGACATGGCATTTAATTGTTAATGGTGTCCAACAAGGGTGGACAGCCAGTAACGCACCAAATGTACCCGGTGCTCCGGGTGCTACTGTAGGAATTGATTTTCCGGGAGATATAGATGAATTGCGTGTGTGGAATATAGCTCTACCAACAGCAACCATCCTCAATAATTTTCAACAAGCTGCGAATTCTTCTCATCCAAATTTTGCAAATCTCGTGGCATATTATCCTATGAATGAAGGTACGGGACAAACAACAGCGGATGCCATTGGAGGAAACACAATGACACTTGGCGCAACAAACGCTGTTGGGGCAGATGACCCCACGTGGATTGCAGACTCTTCCCCTATTACTGTCCCAACTTTAGGCGAATGGGCAATGATTATATTTGCCGTACTGCTTGTTGGTACAGCTTGGTATAAAATGAGAGAAAAACAAGCGTTAACTGCATAAGTTGAATACTATTCCTCATAGTAAAAAGGTATAGAAATTTAATTCTATACCTTTTTTATTTTGAAACAGTAATACATAGCTTAATTATATGGCAAATATCAAAAAAACAAACAAACCGGCTCAATCAATACAAGGAAAAATTATAGAGATAGTACAAAAAAACAAATCCCAATTGTTTTTTATCTTGACTGTAGGGATTGTTATGGTTATCTATTATAGTATTACGGGAACTCAGTGGTTCCGTCAAGATATGT
Organism: Chloroflexota bacterium; assembly: GCA_041917875.1. GTDB lineage: Bacteria > Bacteroidota > Ignavibacteria > Kapaibacteriales > UBA961 > UBA2353. The sequence goes on from JAYRWZ010000416.1 coordinate 11,434, forward strand.
TGCCAAGTTATCTACAAATACTTGCCCGGATTACTTCTGCATTGTTAAATATCATGGGAGAAAAGGTTTCTATAATACGCACAGTGGTCCAATCTCCTTCTTTTTCTATGGATATTGCGTATGGATGTGATGCCCTTGAGCCGATAACTCTATTTTCTGTTGTTGTGCTATGTTTTCCTGCAAAAATATATGGACGCATTATGGGTGTAATATCAGGTGTCTGTTTGCTGTTTACACTGAATATTATTCGCTTGCTATCGCTTTATTATGCCGGTACATATTCACAGGAATTGTTTGAGTTATTCCATATTGAGATATGGCAACCTGTTTTTATTATATGTGCTTTGGTGATGTTTTTGTTGTACGTGGGAATTATAAGAAAAAAAGGATGGAGTAATGTTTAAGACTATAGGGATATTTGTCGGAAAATTCTTTGCATGGTATGTATTTTTTATATTGATATTGTTTTTAGGATTTAACAAGCCATTTGCGGGGATGTTTCGATCAGTGGGAACAATGGTTTTTAAGACAATGTGGCATAATGTGGATGTGCAATATAAACCATCATATTCTGCACAAGGGATAGCGGCTCGTTTGAGGGATAACGATACACAAATCCAAATAACAAATCACAATCTTCGTTTGCCCAATGGTTATCCACCAATGGGAAGTGTGGGGACTAATTCACGTTTACAAGCATATTTGCCAATAGCAATGATGATTGCTTTATCATTGTCTTTGCCTTTGGCTTTAAAAAGAAGTATGTTTATTATGGTAATAGGATTGGTGCTTCTTTGTATGTGGATATTGTTCTTACTTGGTTTTGTTGTTGTAGTATATGGTGAATTATCCGGTATTGGTTGGTATGGTTTTTCTCAAGAGTCGAAACAAAGTATGCAGGAAATATTAGAAATTATTCTTATGAATCAAATAGGTTTATCATATGTAATTCCTTTTGTACTGTGGATCATTATCATAGTATGTACAGGTGATTATCGTCAAATAGTAATGTTGTTGACGGAGAAAGAGAAAAGTATATAGTCATTGTATGAACATTCTATGCAAAAAACTTAATTGTGAAATAATATAAAAACTCAGAATAATGTCATTGTGAATACATAGTTCTGAAACTCAAAATTTCCAAGTTTGCACTTCAATGTTCCTTAAAAACCCACATACCTAAAGACAAAACACTTAATTCTTTATCAATGTTTGTGATAGTTGTTTGCCCTGTTCTGTTATGATGTTGATAATATAATTCCCCGTTGCTAAGTTCTCCGTGTTAATTGGTTTAGTATATGACGAATTTCCTTGTGAGACGATTCTCCCCTCTACATCAATTATTGTATAGCTGAAATTACCTTCAAGATTATCAGGGGAACTTACGGTAAATGAATGTGATACAGGATTGGGAAATACTTGAACGAGATTATCTTGTACATCAAAATCATGCAGTGCGCTTATGACCGCTATATTAAAATCTTTCCAAACAGGTGTCTTTTTATATACATCTTGAGTTCCTTCGGGTACATATAAAATTACATTCGGTATAGTAACATTTTCAAAAACATTGGCGTTTATTTCTAAAGGCATTTTCCAATGTACCGTTACCGATGCCAATGCCGAACAATCAGAAAATGTTCTGTCACCAATGCTTGTCACAGACTGGGGAATGTTTACCGAAGTCAAGCCCTTGCACCCTGCGAATGCCTCTTCTTCAATACCTGTAACATCATACGTAATAGAGGCATTTGTTATAGATGTCGAAACATTTCCATTGCCTGAAATTGATGTGGAGTTTACTGTTGCCGGAATATTTGCATTGCCAATAAACGAAGAATTTTTTGCCACCGCCACAGTAGGTGGAATTAATGATGTCACTGTGTAAGAGATATCATCATTTGTAAATTTTTGCCCAAAAACTTCGATTTTAAAATCTTTCCAAACGGGCGTAGTGCTGTAACGTTTTCTGGCTGTATCCGGTACATATAATGTTACTGCCGATAATATTACATCGTTAAAAATATTGGCATTTATTGCCAAGGGGGTTATCCAATTCACGGTTACCGATGTCAAACCGGCACCTGCGAATGCTTGTTGCCCAATATTCATTACAGAATTAGGGATGTTAATCGAAGTCAAACTGCTACACTTTGCAAATGCACTTGCACCAATACTCTTAATAACATTAGGAATGCTTACCGATGCCAAATTGCTACACTCTGCGAATGTAGTTGCACTAATAATCGTTACAGAGTTAGGAATTCTTACAGAAACCAAGCCCTTACAATTTTTGAATGCGGCTGCACCAATACTCGTTACTGAATTTGGAATGCTTACAGAAGCCAAGCCCGTACAATTTTCAAATGCATTAGATCCAATTCTCGTTACGGAATATGTAATTGATGCATTTGTAACAGTCGCCGGAATGTTTGCACTTCCGACAAAGGAAGTATTCAATCCTACCTCTACAGTAGGCGGACTTGATGATGTAATTGTATAATTGATGTCATTAACAGAGAAAGTTTGTTTAATTACTTGTATTTTAAAATCCTTCCAAACAGGTGTAGTTCTATAAGCGTTTTGAGTTTCGATCGGCACATATAAAGTGTCCATTGATAATGGACCTGTAAATACATTGGTACTGATTTCCAAAGGTTTTGTCCAATTAACAGTGACCGATGTCAAGCCGGCATCTAAGAACGCACCTTCTTTAATATACTTAACAGTGTTAGGAAAGATTACTGACCTCAAACTGGAACAACCTTTGAATGCATCATAACCAATACTAATAGCAGATTTAGGGATATTTACAGAATGTAAGCGAAAACAGTTTTCGAATAAGCCGTCACCAACCCTCGTCACATGATCAGGAATATTGATCGAAGTCAATCCGTCACAACCGGAGAATGCATAATCACCAATACTGATAACCGCATCAGGAATATTAATCGAAGTCAATCTGTAACAACCGGCAAATGCACCGTCACCAATACTTGTAACCGCATCAGGAATATTGATCGAAGTCAATTCTCTACAACCGGCGAATGTACTTTCACCAATACTTGTAACTGAAATAGGAATACTGATTGAACTCAACCTCCAACACTCTGCGAATACACGGCTTTCAATAGTTGTGATCGAATTAGGAATGGAAAGAGAAGTCAATCCGGTACAATATGCGAATGTACTTTCACCAATACTTGTAACTGAAATAGGAATATTGATTGAAGTCAATCTGGTACAACTGTGGAATGCACTGTTTCCAATAGTGGTCACTGAATTAGGAATGGTAAGAGAAGTCAATCCGGTACAATATGCGAATGCACTGTTTCCAATATTCGTCACCGAATTACCCAAAGTAACCGAAGTTAAGCCTGTACAATGTGCGAATGCAGATTCACCAATATTCGTCACCGAATTACCCAAAGTAACCGAAGTTAAGCCTATACAATGTGCGAATGCAGATTCACCAATATTCGTCACCGAATTACCCAAAGTAACCGAAGTGAATCCGGTACAATTTTCGAATGCTGATTTTCCAATAGTTTTTACTGAAGAAGGAATAATAATCGAAGTCAAGCTGGAACAATCTAAGAAAGCGGCATCACCAATACTCGTTACTGAATTACCCAAAGTAACTGAAGTCATACTGTCGCAACCTTTGAATGCATAATCACTAATCTTGATAACAGAATTAGGAATGTTCACCGAAGTCAAACCTGTACAGTTTTGGAATGCATAACCTCCAATACTTGTGACCGAACTCGGAATGATAACCGAAGTCAAACCGGAACAACCTGAGAAAGCGGCATAACTAATACTCATTACCGAATTACCAATGTTCACCGAGGTCAGATCTTTACAATTGTTGAATACATTGTCACCGATATATGTAACAGAATTGGGAATATCTAATGAAGTTAATCCGGCACTTGCGAATGCATACGCCCCAATAGTTGTCAAGGAATTAGGAAGGTTAATAGATTTTAATCCGGCTCTTACGAATGCATACCTCCCAATAGTTGTGACCGAACTCGGAATATTTACTGAAGTCAATCGTTGGCATTGTTCGAATACACTTTCTTCAATAGTTTCTACCGAATTTGGAATGTCTATTGAAGTCAAAGCGGTACAATATGCGAATGTACGGCTTCCAATAAATGTTACCGAATTAGGAATACTTACAGAAGTCAAGCTGATACAATTTATAAACGCACTCCCAGCAATAGTTGTGACCGAATTAGGAATGCTGATTGAACTCAACCTCCAACACTCTGCGAATACACGGCTTTCAATAGTTGTGATCGAATTAGGAATGGTAACTGAAGTCAAGCCGGTACAACCTGAGAAAGCGGCATCACCAATACTCATTACCGAATTAGGAATGGTAATTGAAGTCAAACTTGAACACCCGTAGAATGCACGATTTCCAATATTTTTTACCGAATTAGGAATGTTTGCTAATCTCAAGCTTTCACAATTAATGAAGGCATGATCACTAATATTTTTTACCGAATTAGGAATGATAACATATATCAATGCTTTGTTATATGCGAATGCACTACTTCCAATACTCGTTACACCATACGTAATTGATGCATTTGTTACAGTAGCCGGAATATTTGCCATGCCGGTAAAAGAATAATGCGTAGCTACTTCTACAGTAGCCGGATTCATTGATGTTACTTTATAATTAATGCCATCAACTTTGAATTCTTGCCCAAAGACATTGATGTGGGACATAATGATTGCTAACAAGGCAAGGCAAAAAATTTTCATATTCATACAACGAATAACTGATACCTACTTCCAGATAATTTTACGTCGCTGTTTCGGTAATTCCGACTATGTATTTGTCTAAACAAAAAACTGGAAGCTCAACATTACTTTCTTTGCAATACCGATAACATGTTCTCAACAAGAACAATTCCACATTGTGATGGAAAGTAAGCTATTCTTATCGTTTAACCGATATAAGTCCCAATAATCAATGCAATCTAAATCATAGAAAGTTCGCTTGTCTGTTTTCTCAATAGTTTGAGCAAAGCACTCAGTCGAAAATATAATTATGAGAAGGACTGCACTGTTTATAGTTTGCCTACGCTTGTTGTTCGCGTGGACGCATTGTGCTTTCCCGTATCGCGAAACTACAAAACTTTAGCAACACAGTCAAAAATCTAACGATAATGTTGTAAACAACAAAACATTTTGTGCAGCATAGCATCATTATATGCGCTTGTTGTCATTGAGTAAAGCTTATTTGTTTTGGATAAATTTGTCGTAAAAATTGTTTGAAGCCGGGTGTCTATAAAAATTGTTAAAATTACGTAGTTTGAAAAGTATGGTGTTGCGCTTATGGTTTCAGTGTTTCAGATTTCACTACATTAAGAAAATCTCTTCAATTGCCTTTGAGTATTCCTCAATAGACAGAGTTATAATAAAAGCACGTATTATTATTGTCTCAAAAAATCAGCGAGTAGTCTGTGAAAATGATGTGTTCCTTGTTCGCGATTCACAGAAAATCTTCCTGTTGAATACACTCTTGATTTGAGACCTTTATATACATTTTCCACCACGAATTCATCTTCACGCTCTACTTTGTCCAACATTGCTCCCGCCCCCGAATGCAATTTGCTCTCATCATAGAGATATGTAATAAAACTAACTTTTGTTTTATCAATGGTTATTGGTTTCACGATATTGATAGATAAACCCCAAGGATAAAAATTGAACATCATATTCGGGAATATCCAATAATAATAAGCGGCAATGGATTTACCATAATCGGGATGTCCTTCAGGCAAAATGAAACATTCCTCGCCATCTTTTGCATATCCGATTTGCACATTGAAATAATCATATAATTCTGTGGTATATAGCCCATAATCCAAAACTGAGTTCAAATCCTGATGCACGTACGGAATATGAAATCCCTCAAGATAATTGTCGCAATACAATGCCCAATGCGCATTCACAAGATATTCTTTTCCTAAAGTCGGTTTATGAATAAATTCATCCAGAGGCAAAAAACCAATGCGTTCATTCATGATGGAAAGAATATTACGCAGTTCGAATCGGGGAGAAATTCCCGTAAATAAAAATGGACCCCATTCCACCAAATCAAATTGATGTAAATTATCGCATGGTCTGGGGAAATTCTCAGTCAAAGAAAATTCAGGCATGGATACAAATGTTCCATCTTGATTGAATCTTCTGCCATGATACATACACGTGAGAAATTTGGCTGATCCGGGGTTGTGCACCACGATATTTCCACGATGAGTGCATACATTGGAAAGACATCGAAGAGTGTCATCCGCAGAACGAATTAAAACCATTGGCTCATTCAAATAACCATCTAATAGATAGAATGGATACGTGCTATTCGGTAAACTATTTAGACGTTTATCCCCAATCCATTGCCATGATGAGGCAAATATTCGATCTTTCATACTCTCAAATATAGTGGTATCATGATAAAATGAGCCGGGCAATGTTTCGGCTTTGCTGATATCCGGGTCTATGTAGAGTTGTTTCATTGTTCTCTCTCGAAAATAATTACCGTCACCGTAGGATTAAATATGCGAAAATGTCAGGAGCGTCGAAGTCCCTAAGGGGTTTTGCACACTTGTTGCCTTGAAGTAAAGAGTTTATCTTCTTCAAAACTACAAAACTTTGGCAACTAAATTACTTTTGCAAATTTTGGGAGTATTGGTCAAGGAAGTGACGTTCGGATTCAGTGAGGGCATCGTATCCAACTTCAATCATTCTGTCAAGGATGAGATTTAATTGTTCTTCATCCGTAAAATCTTCTTCTCTAAATTCTGTGAACATTGATGGTGTTTTGGATGATATCGTGCCGGTAATGCTAACAGGTTCAAGCTCTTCATCGGGCGGAGGTGCAATGACCGGTAATGTTGTTGATTGAATAATGCTTTGCTTTTTTACGGATGAGCGTTTATTAGACCAACTCAAAGCTATGCCGAGGCAACCACCAATAATACTTTGTGAGAACTGACGATAGAACAAAAATGATTCGGAAGTTAAAAGATACACACCGGAAAATACAAGCCCGATAATTGCCAAAAGTGTAGCAAACACTGGAACTGGTATGCGATAGCCGACAAAAACTTCTGCAATGTGACGTGGAAATAAAGCCACATACATCCCTAATGTGAAAAATGAAATCAGTGTGGTGCCATTAAGTGGATTGGGGTCAGAAGGAAGAAACAACATATAGCCCAATCCCTGCAATACTGTCAGCATTGTTAAAAGAAGAGGAAATTTGAAGCGAGGAAACACGGTTTCGACCTTGTCACCGGCAAAAAACATCACGGACATAAATACAAGCAATTCACCTACGGACTGTCCGGCAAAGGGATAGGTGAATAATCGCCAAATATCATAATGATGGAGAACCGCATCGGAACTGAGTTGAAGCAGAGGAACAATGTGAGTGCCTTTGCTGATAATGTCGAGCAAAAACACCATCCCGACAATGAGAAGGAGTTTATGCGAAAATGATATACCGATGGGTTTCATTACTTTTTTTAGTTTCTATAAAAATAGGTGATTACGTTAATGACACCGTAATCACCCAAAAGTTTCAACATTTGATGGTATCGGAACAGCAATGGCTGTGCCGAAACCATTATCGGATTATGAAAGCGAATCTAAAACCTTGTCCACTTCTTGGACATTGACTTTTTCATAAAACACCTCATTCACTGCTATCATTGGTGCCCCACCGCAAGCTCCCATACATTCCACTTCTTCGAGAGAGTACTTCCCGTCGGGTGTTCTTTGATTATGACTTATGCCGTATTTACCGGACACATGGCGATAGATGTCTTCACCGCCGCGCAACATGCACGAAATATTCGTACATACTTGAATGTGATAATTGCCCATAGGTTTTTTAAAATACATTGTGTAAAAAGTTGCTACTCCTTTCACATGTGCAGTGGGCAGATCAAGCAATTGACCAATGTATCGCATAACATCTTCGGATAACCAGCCCCATTTTTTTTGAGCCATCCACAAGACAGGCATGATTGCCGCTTTGGGTTCGGGATACTTTGATTTGTGCAATTCCACCTGTTGCAATTCTTCCGGAGTAAATGTAATGTCCATGAGGAAAATCCTTTGTCGGTAGTAAAAACGATTGTATGAAAGATACCCGCAAATAGCGCGTACACTTTATTTCAATGGCAAAAATACGAAACACGATTATATAGACTTTCCAAAAAAGAGTATGCAGCGTACTAAAATTGTCATAATCTCTGCCGACTTGGTAGTTTTGTGTAAATTTTGAGGACAGTACTTTGTTGAAGAGTGAAGACTGCCTCGGATTTGTGATGAAGAGTTTTCGTTTTCTAACCTTTTATTTTTGCTGACTTATGGCTCGTGATCTCAATGACGCATCGGTGTTGCGGCTTATACAAATAGCACTGACTGAAGATATTGGAACCGGTGATATTACTGCCGAAAGCATTTTTGATGTTGATGCTATTGCAAGTGCTTCTCTTCTTGCCAAAGAGAGCGGCATAATCTGTGGATTGAAAATAGCAGAACTGACTTTCCGAAATTTTACCATTGATATGAACTGGCGAACATTCTGCAATGATGGCGATTATGTAGAAAAAGGTACCGTTATTGCCCAAATTGAAGCTCCCAGCCGTGTTTTGCTTTCCGGGGAAAGAACTGCGCTTAACTTTTTACAAAGAATGTCCGGTGTTGCTACCCAAGCCAATAGATATGTACGAGCTATTGAGGGAACTGGGTGTCGTGTGTTAGATACCCGAAAAACCATACCCGGATGGCGTTTGCTCGATAAATATGCAGCGAAAATAGGTGGGGCAACCAATCATCGTTATGGACTCTATGATATGGTGATGATAAAAGACAATCATATCACGGCAGCAGGCAGCATTGAAAAAGCCATTGAAATTGTTATAGAAGAAACATCGAATTATCCCTTACCCATAGAAGTTGAAACTGCTACATTGGGCGATGTTGCGCGCGTATTACAGGTGGGGGGCATCACACGGATTATGTTCGATAATTTTTCTGTTGCTAATGTGCGAGAAGCAGTGAAAATGGTCGAAGGACGCTTTGAAACAGAAGCATCCGGTGGCATCAATCTTCAAACCATCAGAGAGTATGCCTCAACAGGTGTGGATTTTGTCTCCGTGGGGGCTATCACGCATTCTGCCCCCGCTTTAGATATTTCAATGAATATCATAGTCTCACGACAATTTTATTAAAAATATGGAACTCTCTGTTGCTCTTCTACAGCAATCACCGCGTTTGGCAGATATCGACTATAATTGCCAAAACATACAAGAAACTATTCGCTGGACCGACGCAGATATTCTTGTGTTTCCCGAATTAGCAACTTCGGGTTATTTTTTTACATCAAAAGAAGATTTGATGCCTCACAGCATTGATGCGGAAAGCGATATTTGTAAAGAATTTCACGGAATGGCGCGTGACAAAAATGCAATTATAGTGATTGGTTTTGCCGAAAGGGATACGAAAACATTGTATAATTCCGCAATGCTTCTTTTTCCCGAAAGGGACAAACCCATTATCTATAGAAAAACACATTTGTTCTATAAAGAATATCTGTGCTTTTCACCGGGAAATACGGGTTTTTTTGTGGTGGAAGATATAAAAAAAGATGTGCGTATAGGCACAATGATATGTTATGATTGGCGTTTTCCCGAAAGCGCACGCACCCTCGGCTTACAAGGAGCGGATATTATCGTCTGTCCTGCCAATTTAGTAACGGATGTTTGGCATATTGCCATGCCATGCAGAGCTTTGGAAAATAAGGTATATATGGCTGTGGCAAATCGTTATGGTACAGAAAAAGTAGGCGACGAAGAACTTGTTTTCAAGGGAGAAAGTGCTTTGTGGGGATATAATGGTGCGATTATGGCAAAGGCACAACCGAGTGGTGATGCCGTGGTATATGGCACTGTACATCCGGAGAAAACACGTTCCAAAAGTTTTAATACAGTCAATGATATTTTTCGTGATCGCCGACCTGAAATGTATGCGTAAAAGTATGTACAACAAAATAAATTCACAATAGTATGAGTA
>JAYRWZ010000417.1:0-2464 GCA_041917875.1 Chloroflexota bacterium
AGATTACATACGTACAATACCTGATTTTCCCAAACCGGGCATTCAATTCAGAGATGTTACAACCCTATTTGGAAATCCACACGGTTTACAATACGCAGCGAATGAGCTGATTATGTTAGCACGTGATAAAGGGATACAAAAGGTTGCGGGAATTGATGCACGCGGTTTTATCATGGGAGGCATATTGGCTCAAGCTCTGGGTGTGGGTTTTGTGCCAATTAGAAAAAAAGGTAAATTGCCCTATCATGTGCATCGGGAGGAATATGCTTTGGAATATGGTACAGACAGTATCGAAATACATCAAGATGCCATTGAAAATGGCGAAAAAGTTCTCTTGCATGATGATCTTCTTGCCACCGGGGGCACTGCCTTGGCAGCAGCGCGGCTCATAGAGCAATGTGGTGGCGAGATTGTGCAGATCTCTTTTCTTGTCGAATTGCCTGCGCTTAAGGGCAGAGAAAAGTTATCTGCTTATGATGTGCGTTCATTAATTGTGTTTGATGGCGATTAAAAGAATCTTGAGCATTGTATGTGATGCTATTTCAACCATCATTGTATATCAAGATTGCAGTGGTTGATATGAATTTCATGATTGACTTTCTTATAGTGTACGTCTTAGAAACATTTATGCCATCAGAAGCATTTCATTGTTAGTTTATTTCCAACGGTATTAAAGCCAAAATTACATTTATTTTTATGAAACAACACGGTTATTACAGATTCCCGACCCTTCACAATGATACCATACTCTTTGTTTGTGAGGATGATTTATGGATTGTTCCCTCAAGCGGTGGTTTAGCCCGTCGGCTTACTTCAAATCTGGCAGAGATTACGCGCCCTGTTTTATCACCCGATGGGAAACGAGTTGCTTTTACCGGTCGTGAGGATGGTAATGTCGAAGTGTATTGCATGAATAGTTCAGGAGGTTTAGAAAAACGTCTGACATTTCTTGGAGCAAATACGCGAACAGTAGGATGGTCGCCCGAGGGGGATATTGTTTTTGCATCCAATGCGCAACAGCCCTTCGCAGCATCAATGATATTGCATAGTATCAATCCTGAAGGCGGGGCAACTACACCTTTGCATTATGGCATTGCTCATTCCATAGCGTATGGTAGTAATGGCGCGGTTGTTTTGGGACGCAATACCCAAGACCCGGCCACATGGAAACGCTATCGCGGCGGCACTGCCGGAGTTTTTTGGGTGGACAGAGAAGGAAGCGGCATCTTTGAAAAGCTCTGTGACGATATCAATGGTAATTTAACAGCACCTATGTTAGTTGGCGATACATTGTATTTTATTTCCGACCATGAAGGCATAGGTAATATTTATAGTTGTGATCTCTATGGCAAGGGATTGCAACAACATACCTTTTCACGTGATTATTATGTACGTCATGCGCAAACAGACGGCACTACTATTGTGTATCAAATGGGAGGGGATATATTTCTATTTCATCCCAATGAAAATATTTCGACCAAAGTAGAAATAGAGTTTTATAGTCCTCAAACTCAAAGTCAGCGGAAGTTTGTGTCGGCTGCGCAATATTTACATGAATTTTCAGTACATCACGACGGTCATTATTTAATAGCAACAACACGTGGCAAACCATTTGTTTTTGGTAATTGGGACGGACCTGTTCAGCAAATCGGAGAACTTGACGGTGTTCGTTATCGTTTGACGACGTGGCGTGGAAATAAAAAAGATTTTCTTACAATTTCAGATAATGGTGGCGAAGAGCGATTAGAAATACACGGTGCTGACTTTGACAGTATAGTGCATCGCTTTAAAGATTTAGATATTGGTTTGGCAAGTGAGTTACGTGTGAGTCCGCATCACGATTATGTTGCCATTGCCAATCATCGTTTTGAGTTATTACTTATCAATCTTGCCGATGGTTCAATGCTGGAACTCGATAAAAGTGCTTACAGCATTATCGGTGGTTTGCAATGGTCGCCAGATGGTAAATATCTTGCATATCATTGTGCTACAACAAATCAGACCTCTTCAATTTCTTTATGTACACTCGAAACCAAGCAGATATATCGCCTTACACCGCCTCGATTTCGTGATTATATGCCAAGTTTCGACCCCGAAGGGAAATTTATCTATTTTATTTCTTATCGGGAATTCAATCCTGTGTATGACTCAATGCATTTTGATTTGAATTTTCCGCGCGGAATGCGTCCTTATGCCATTGCTCTTGCCAAAGACACACAATCGCCATTTATTCATCAACCTATGCCGAATGATACTGGTAAGAAAAAAAATGAGCAGACGGACACAGAAAATAAACAAACACAACAATTGCTTACTATTGATTTTGATGGAATCGAGAATCGTATAGTTGCTTTTCCCGTACCGGAAGGACGTTATACCGGTATCTATGGGTTGAAAGGTAAAGTGATATTTGGTTCTATGCCTGTAAGAGGATCTTTGGATGCACCGGCTCCGGGAGATATTG
>JAYRWZ010000418.1:0-9069 GCA_041917875.1 Chloroflexota bacterium
AAATCTCAAGGTAAAGCAAAGGCTGCTATAATTAGAGGTATATTTGAATTAGGTTTGTCACTGCAAGCAACAACAATATTCACCGATATTCAACCCAATATAAACATTGATGACACAATATGGAAAAAAAACAGAGTAATAATTGCAAAAAATGCCGATTCACTACAATCTGAATATTGGTCAAGTAATACCGTTGAAGAATTATCAGAAGAAGAGAAATCATATTACAGGAATAATGAATCTAAAAATTCCGATAGTCTAAGAAACCGAAGACATCAACCCGATGTGCCGAATCTTGAATTTGAACCGTTTTTTGATTTCAATAGAGTCAGCGGCATATCCACAGGAATTTCATTTACTACCGAAAAAATTGACAATACAGTCATTTCCGTTTCTCCACAATACAGTTTCGCATTAAAAGACATTCTGATTGACGGTAAGGCGCAATACTTTTTTGACTCTTCAAAAAAAAATTCTGCTTTTGTTAGGGCATTTTCTCATATCCAATCTGTCGGACAGGACAAAAGTGTTTCCCCTTTTATCAATACATTGGGAGCGTTTATTCTTGGTAATGATTATTATGATTGGTATAAACAAGATGGTTGGTCATTGGGAGTATCGGGTGAGTTATTTTCTGTAAAAAGTACATTGGAGCTAACAGAATCCCGTGATTTTACAGATACTCTTAAAGTCAAACGATCTTTATTCGCCGGAACAGAATGGAGAAATAATCCCGCTATTGACAATGGAGCATATCGAACTTTACAACTGACATTACTGTATGGTTCTGTGTTATTGGAGCAATCAAATATTTTTCAGTTCAGCATTGAAACGCAGGGATTGTTTGGAATGGAATATACTTCTTCACGCAATTTTCAACGTTATATTTTACAGGCTCAAATATATATTCCGTTAATTGCTACGGGTTATACCCCGATTTCATTACGCACTGCAGTAGCCGCAGGAATTGCAGAAGGTGATGTGCCTTTCCAATATCGGCTTCGATTGCAAAATATACTTACCCCTTATGCACCGTTTGGGGGAATGTACACAGCTCCGACCGCTTTATACAATGGCACGGAATTATTCCATATTCAATCTGAATTTAACATTACCGATTTATGGTGGCGTGCTTTAGGATTACCATTATTTGAAAGCAGAGGCATAGACCTCTATATCGGCGGAGGTACGGCTTTACTTGCGAAAAACACACCAGATAAGAGATCAACATCAACACAAACACAACATTTCAGCGAAATTGGCTTCGGTTTTGGCAGAATCCCCACTATTTTGAGCGATATTATCTTTTTACGTTTTGACATCAGAACAGGAATAGGTCCATTAGCAGCCGGCAGAATCGGCTGGGGACTTGGCATTACTTTACCATTGTAATAAACTCACAACTCATTTACTGAATTTAATGAAAACAATTTCCATACTCGGCTCAACCGGTTCGATCGGTTCGCAAACATTAGATGTCATATCTCGCAACAGGCATGATTTTACCATTAAATACTTGACAACAAACACACGTATTGATATATTGGAACAACAGATACGGCAATTTTCGCCCGAAAATGTGGTCATTGCTAATGAAAAATCATATCATGAATTTTGTAAATCAACAATATTTAATGGGGGCATATTATGTGGAGAAGAAGCCATTATTCAAGCCGCATCCGACAACAATGACATTGTCATGAGTTCACTTGTAGGATTTTCAGGAGTATTTCCCACATTAGCAGCCATTCAAGCCGGCAGTACCATTGCATTAGCTAACAAAGAAACCTTAGTAAGTGCCGGGGAAATCATTATGTCCGCAGCACGCAATCACAATACACCAATTTTAGCAGTGGACAGCGAACATTCCGCAATTTTACAATCAATTGTCGGCGAAAATACTGAAGATATAGAAAAAATCATTCTCACTGCGTCCGGCGGTCCATTTCGTACCATGAATAAAGACTTATTTTCCGCGATAAAGCCCGAAGATGCATTAAAGCACCCGAATTGGACAATGGGATCAAAAATTACTATTGATTCGGCAACCCTAATGAACAAAGGTTTTGAAGTTATTGAAGCACATTGGTTATTTTCTATGGCTCCTGAAAAAATTGATGTCATTATTCACCCTCAAAGTATTATTCATTCTATGGTTCAATTTAATGATGGTAGTATTAAAGCCCAATTAGGCACACCCGATATGAGAATACCGATAGCGTATGCTCTTTATTTCCCGCGACACGGGAATTTCGATTTTCCGCGTTTAGACTTTACAAAACTCAAGGATTTAACATTTGAGCAGCCCAACACAAACACATTCCCCTGTCTGCGTTTTGCGTACGATTGTATGAAAAGAGGCGGCACATCACCGGCTATACTCAATGCATCCAATGAAATTGCCGTGGACGCTTTTCTTCGTCATAAATGTTCATTCACCGATATTTTTCGAAGTATTGAAACAGCGCTCACAGAAATAGAAACTACTGACAATCCATCAATCTACGATATTGAAAATGCAGATAAACAAGCTCGGCAATTTGTTCAATCTTTATTACAGGTATCATGACCTCTATTAAATATAATTGGCAAAAAATCCAGGAAAATGTAAGACATCACGCATCGCAGTGTGGCAGAAATCCCGAAGAAGTTATTATTCTTGCTGTGTCAAAAACCCATTCAGCAGCAACCGTTTGCGAAGGAATAGAAGCCGGAATCAAAAATTTCGGTGAAAATTATGCACAAGAATTTCGTGATAAGTTTGCACAAATTTCTATTTTACCGATAGAGCAACCCGAATGGCATTTCATAGGACATATTCAAACTAACAAGGTAAAATACATCGTACCGTTTTGTTCACGTATTCACACAGTGGACTCGGTTCGCCTTGCAGAAGAAATCGGAAAATTATCAATTAAACATCATCGAAGCACATCTATACTATTGCAAATAAATACATCCGGTGAAGCAAGCAAATCCGGAATCGGCTTCAATGATGTTCAAGATATTGTCGAGAATATTCACAATATCGAGGGTATATATATTGATGGATTGATGTGTATCCCTGCTCCCGAAGAAGAAAATGCGATACGAAAAGAGTTCAGACAATTATATGAGTTGCGCAAAGAATTATCAGCTCACTATTCACATCACCCGTGGCGGCATCTGTCAATGGGGATGTCATCCGATTATCATATTGCAATCGAAGAAGGCGCAACAATTATCAGAATCGGCACGGCAATCTTTGGTGAACGATAAGTGAGGCATAGATGTTGATAGCGTAAAAAATTGTCAATCAGATAGTGTGATCTATATGCAATTATAATCAATGAAAATATACGTTTTTATACAATTAAATATTCACTTTTTTGGAGTTTTACATGCTCATTTCGATTACTAAGTTTTTACAATTTCTTGCTTTATTGAGCATCGGCTTTAGTGCGTTTGTTACGACTTCCGCACAAGAAAAACCTGAGTTAGTTACTGACCGCCCCGATCAGACTGAATCAGCGACTATTGTTCCGCCGGGATCTTTGCAAGTAGAAACAGGACTCACGTTTACATCTGATGCACGCGGCTTGGATGAAGGAATAGACAAACAGCAGACATTAGCTTTGGGTACAACTTTGGTACGAATTGGCTTACTCAAAAATTTAGAGCTTCGTCTTATTGGTCAACACTCACAAAGTCAGACATTTCTAAAAAATTTGAATGAAACTTCTAAGGAGTCCGGCGTTTCTGACATTGCAATAGGAGGAAAATTTGGTGTGACCGAAGAAGATGGTCTTATACCTGAAATTGCCCTAAATCTTCACATGGGTTTACCTGTCGGAGGTGAAACTTTTCGCCCATCAGTTGCAGTTCCTGATTTTCGATTATTACTCGCAAAAACCCTTACGGAAGACCTGTCACTCGGATTAAACCTTGGTGCTGAATATAGCGGCGATAAACCGGATGGGACTTTTATTTATACCTTATCATTAGCTATGGGATTAACAGATAAGTTAGGAGCATATATTGAAACCTATGGAGATATGCCATCAACGGAAAAACTCAATGTATTAGTAGATGGTGGTTTTACATATTTGGTTGCCCCATTAGTACAATTAGATTTGGAAGCAGGTTACTCCTTAAGTGAACGCACAAGTCTTGACTATTTTATTGCAGGCGGTGTTTCTTTCAGATTATTTAAATAAGTTTTTCAACACGACATCTAAAAAATATTTTCACTTCAGACATAATGACAACAGATAATTTTACAGTACGCAAAGCCACAATTGCCGATTGTGATATAATTTTACACTTCATTGCATTGTTGGCGAAATATGAAAAAGAGCCGGATTCCGCTATAGCTACCAAAGAAGATTTGATACGCTATGGTTTTTCCGATAATCCATTATTCTATTGCTTACTTGCAGAAGTACAAGGTGCTGTTGTGGGGTTTGCACTTTATTTTCGCACTTTTTCTACTTGGCAAGGTAAGCCCGGTATTTATTTGGAAGATCTGTTTGTTATTCCTGAGCATCGAGGTATGGGGATTGGTAAAGCATTAATGAAAGCTGTTGCGGCAGACGGCGTGGCAATGAATTGTACTCGCATGTCATGGCAAGTCCTTGATTGGAACACTCCTTCCATAGATTTTTATGAAGGATGTGGGGCACGTCATTTATCGGAATGGTTCACATATCGTTTAGAAGGCGAAACATTGCGTATTTTTGCACAAGATGTTTAATGTATAAGGAGTTATTATGAATATGGTTCACTTCCATTTATTGCTCAATCACTTTCCAATCATAGGCACACTCTTAGGCGTTTGCTTGCTCGGATGGGGAATTTTCAGAAAACAAGATGTTTTGCGTTTCACGGGAGCGCTTGTGATTGCTGTCATGGCTCTCATTACTTTACCGGTCAATAAATCCGGCGAAGAAGCCGAAGAAGTTGTTGAACATATTCAAGGGGTCAGCGAAGTAATGCTGGAAGAGCATGAAGAGGCGGCTGAAACAGCAATGTTTGTGATGATTGTAACAGGTATAGTAGCCGTCGGGTCCTTAGTGTTGGATAAACGCTCGCACAGTAAAGTTTCTTTGGCATATATTGTGACATTTCTTTTGTCGCTTATTACATGTGGACTTATGATTCAAGTCGGATACTATGGTGGACAGATTCGCCGTCCTGATTTACATGGTGCTCAACCACATCAAATCCAAGAACACAACGATAAAGAACATCGCTAAAACTCCGATATTTATGGAGAGACCAAAAAAAGGATGTAATAATTACATCCTTTTTTTTTACATTCCTTACTACAGACAAACTTTTCTCAGCAATATAATAAGATTAAATCAGAAATTTACTATGACTACAGTGATTTTTAATGATTCTAACGTA
Organism: Chloroflexota bacterium; assembly: GCA_041917875.1. GTDB lineage: Bacteria > Bacteroidota > Ignavibacteria > Kapaibacteriales > UBA961 > UBA2353. Next base: position 5,389 of record JAYRWZ010000418.1, read on the forward strand.
TCCTGATAATGACAACCACTTTTTCTGTGAGTATAAGTGATTCCGTAGTTTTCAGCTTTTAAATCCTTATCAATCGAAAAAAATCTCTTTAACCTTGTTTTTTTATAATTACTTCATAATACTAAATATACTTGGCGCAAATGTATTTTGTGTGTGCATATTGCGAACTTTGAGCTGATATTGTCCCGTAGGAATATGTGTTAAATCTAAGGTTTGTCTATTGTGTGTATGATACATTCCTAACTGACGACCATACATATCATAAACCATCACATCATACATATCACTCGTTGCATTTATTTCTTCAATTTCTAAAGTAAGTGTGCCTTCACTCGGATTAGGGTAAATACGTAAATTCGATGCGTGATTTTTTATTTCTTCTCTTTGCTCAATATGTGTTGTTTTTAATGACCTTTTCCAAACACCACTGCCGTATGTTCCCGCAAAAAGGTAATCACCACTTATCACAAGTGAACGTACGTCGAGTCCCGATAAACCAATATCACCCCATTCATCTTCATTATTCATGAGGCGATACACTCTTTTCTGAGTTCCTGCAAAAATTGACTCATCGGTAACTGCAAACGAAAATGCGTAGTCTGCGCTTGTTGTACTACTCCACGTATCACCATTATCTGTGCTATAATGAGCAAAATCAGGGTACAAGCCGGCAAAGAGAGTTTTTCCATTGACAACAAGTGAAAGTACATTTTTGTTCGATAATCCTGTAATATTCCATGTTTGGCCATTATCAATACTGCGATATACCCCTCTGCCCCAAGTTCCTGCAAAAAGCATCTCAGTATTTGCCACAAGAGAATAGACATTATGCCCGGATAAGCCGGCAAAGTTCCATGTATCGCCATTGTCATAACTTCGATAGATGCCTCTGGCTGATGTACCTGCAAAAATGATATTTCCACTAAGCACTAACGACGCAATCTCATGATCTTTCATACCTATAGCACTCCACGTATCACCATTATTTGTGGAGCGATAGATACCTTTATCAGTTCCGGCAAAAATAATATTACCATGGGCAAGAAATGAACGAATTTTCGTATCGGTTAAACCGACATTCGCGTCTATCCACATATCGCCATTATTTGTGGAGCGATAGATACCATTATCAGTTCCGGCAAACACAGTTCCGCTATGTACTAAAAGGGAACGTACATATTCAATTGTTTCTTTACTATCCAAGCCATACCAAGAAATGCCATTGTCTGTGCTACGATAAACTCCTTCTTCTGTGCCAGCAAAAAGTATTGTGTCTTTAACGATTAAAGCACGAACACCTAAATTATTTACTGTGATCTTTGTCAATGTAGAATTAGTTTCTTCATAACGATATAAAGTACGGTCATAATCCCATGCGTAAACATTCGATCCACTCACATAAAGCCAATGAACAATAAACGGCATTGATTCAACTTTAAACCACGAATCACCTTTGTCATTACTGCGGAAGACTCCATTAAATGTGGAAACATAAATATTCGTTCCTGAGACAGCGACAAAATAAATATTTTTGACCATAACTGTATCACCCATATTCCATGTTTCACCATTATCGGTGCTGCGATAGAGACCATCTTTCGTTCCGACATAGAGATTCATTCCACTCGTTGCACAATTTCCAATATATTGATCCGCAAATCCGGTAACTTGCCACATATTGCCATTATCAGTGCTGCGATAGAGTCCTTTATTTGTTGCGGCAAAAATAGTTGTTTCACTTTTTGCAAAAGAATTTATAGCAAGATTTACTAAGCCGTTTTGTCTATTATCCCAAGTATTGCCATTATCAGTGCTGCGATAGAGTCCCTTATTCGTTGCGGCAAAAATAGTAGTATCGCTTACGAAAAGTGAATTAATATCCTTATTTATTAAACCAACAGCAAACAAACTCCAGCTTATGCCATCATCCGTACTGCGATACACTCCGCTTGTTGCTCCGGCTAATATTGTCTTACCGCTCACGGCAAGACAGTTAATTCTGCCTCCATACGGTCTATTACATTGTTCCCATTGGGCTTGGGCATTCAATGCGCCAATAACCAATATCAGGATAATTGGGATTACTTTTTTCATAGTTACCTCATAATGCTAAATATACTTGGTGCAAATATACTCTGATTTTGTGTACATCGAGCTTTGATCTGATATTATCCTCTACAATAGTTCTCAAATCGGGCGTTTTTTGCGATATTTCCTTAAACAACAGTGATTCTTCTCTATTGAGAACTGAATCATGTCTAAAGCATCATAATCCTCAAAACATACCAAGATTAAAGTGATTCTAAAGATTTTCATGATTGATTTTATTGATTTGTACGGATTTCAAATACCAAAAACTCCGAAACCACTCTGTTTTCGGTATATACTTAGGATTACAGTAATACTGAGGATGTACATGAATTGATAAGCATGATTTGCAATAATGTAAATGTATTCTGATTACGTAAACAACTTTTGTTTGAGTAGAGCTTCTTTAAAAAAAACGCTTCGGAATTTTCCGAAGCGTTTTTTGTTTCCATACAGTATAAACAATCGAGCCAAAAGCCGATTATTGAAATATTGTCACCGACAGATTTTCGGTTGTGCCATCGCTGTGACGTAATTGAAGAGTATAATAACCATTGAGATATAGTGCGGGATTATTTTTCCATTGCCCCGTGCCATCAATAATGGATTTTTCTATGAGAGTGCCCAGTACATCATAGACATAGAGTTGCGTGAATGCTTGCCCTTGCACAGTAAAATGACGCGAAGCGGGATTGGGAAATACCTTGCTTTCTATCAAAGATGTATTATCTTCCACAGTAGTCAAATCATTAAACACCAAATCTTGTTTTATGGGTAATGTAGGACACACACACATCAGTGCTCTGTAAAATTCTATTTCTTTATCTGTTGCCGGGATAGTATCTTCAACACCTGTCCACAGACCCCGTCCATAACGGCGCTTATCGCCATTATTACCAATAACGGTGAGTTTCCGGAAATTAGCGGCAGCGGCGGCATTATGCACTGCTATATGGCGGCGCGTCATCATTTGCCAGCCCACACCATTGTGGTGACTGCAACCGGTAACGCATCCGGGATATCTGTGACTTACAATACAATTATCATAAAGATGGGCAAATTCACGATTAAAATTATCCCAATTTGTTCCAAATGAATCATAAAAATTATCATCTAAGGAATCGCGTATCCACCGATGTGATATACTAAGCGCCGAAATCAGAGTATCACCTTCACGCTCTGTTTCGCTTAAGTACATACCATTAACAATTCTCACATTCCAGTCATCAATATCGTTCATTTCATATTTAATGAGGGTTTTTTGATTTGGGTCAATATTCTTTCGCAATTCTTTTTGCTGCGTCATATAAGCAGGAGAATATGGTACACGACTTCTCAAAATAATAAGTCGTATGGAATCAATGATCGCCTTGTTTTTATTATGAATATAAAAATCTACCGGATAAACTTGAGCATTCCATCCATTCTCTTTTTGATACCATTTCAGCCGTAATTTGGTTGTATCATAATAAACAGGTGGTACATATTCTTCTCCCGGATATATTTGAGGAGCCACAATATAATGAGTAAAAGGGCTATCACCCTCTTTCAGATATGTTGCTCGGACATGTTCCTCTTCAATAGAACTAGCAT
>JAYRWZ010000419.1:0-8299 GCA_041917875.1 Chloroflexota bacterium
AAAGTGGGTGCTGCGGAGATTCCACAAGTAGCCCAATCATTACTCCAAGTCGGGGTTGCTGCCAAAGGTGCAAACATGGATGTTGTGTCAGTGAATGCGGCTGTACAAGTACTTGCCGTCGGCGGTAAAACAGGAGCTGAGGCAGGGGTTGCACTGAGGAATGTGCTTGGCTTAATTCAGAAAGCATCCGGACCTGCCGAGCAAGCGATGAAAACTCTTGGCACATCTTCAAAAGAGCTAGGTGAATTATTAACCACACAAGGTTTGGATGCTGCGTTAAGCAAACTCAAAGGCGGCATGGATGGACTTGGGTCTGCTGCGGAGCGCAATGCAACACTTATGACCATCTTCGGCACAGAGAATAGTGCTGCGGCAGGCATCCTGCTTGACAATCTCGGTCAGTTTAAGGAATTCGAAGAAGGCATCCGTGCCGGCACAGAAGGCACAGGCGAAGCGATAGTGCAAGCAGCCGTAAGAATGGACACAGCGACGGTTAAAATGGCGAGATTAAAAGCCACGGTGCAAGATGCGTTCATTGATGCTTTCGACACACTTGGCGATGGCGTAGCTTCAGTATTGGGTACGGCAGCGCAGTTGGGACCTACCCTCACATCCTTCGCATCCATACAAACTCTCATCCCTGATGGCGCATTTCAAAAAGCTGCTGATGGATTTAAGGGTATGACTTCGCAAATGGGTGGTATAAGCGGCTTGGCTTCAAAGTTAGGACCTACTTTGATGAATCCGTATGTACTCGGGATCGGTGCCGCCACAGCAGCATTGACATATTTCTTTACGCAAACAGAAAAGGGTCAAGAAATATGGGCTGAACTCAAAGAAACAGCGGAAGATTTGTGGAATGCATTGCGACCATTGGTGGAAGAAGGTGTGGAAATACTCGGCGAATACTATGGGATATTCATTGACATCGGTGCAGCCATATTTGAGTACATCATATTCCCATTTGAAGTTGCCTTTGAAATGTTTGGAGCCGTGCTTGATGTGATTATGGAATTGGTCAGCGGTACTGAAGGCGCAGGAGATGCAACCGCAGGCATGCTTGATGCTTTGAAAGGGATTAAGAGTTTCTTCACTGCGATCAGGGAGGCAGTACAGGGCTTCACACAGGGCTTTGTATTAGGTAAAAATGTTGTCCTTGCATTTGTTGGCGGCAGTCGTAATATTCTTGCCGCATTTGTTGAGTTCGCGACAACGGCAATGAACCCTGCCAATTGGATTGACGGCGATTTATCGGCAGCACAGGATAAATTATCTGCGGCGATATCCGGAACATTAAATGTGGCTGTCGAAAAAGCGAATAATGACGTGAAAAAAGCAAAGCTCGGTGATGCTTTAGCCACATCCGCTGCAATTCAAACTGACCTAGACAAAAATAATAAACTCGGTGAGCTTGTTACTAAATTCCAAAATGCAAAAACAGATGTCGAAAAAGCATCTATCGCTAAAGTTATTCAAGAACAAGTGCCGGGAGCAGTCGCGTCTATTGGTGCTGTTGTGGATGCGGCAGGCAATGTAGTGCAACAATTTGAAGTAAGCGAAGAAAAAGTAAAATCGTATGCTGCCGCACAAGAACAAGCCCTTGGAACTAAATCCCAAAAAGCTGCACAACAAGTGGCTCAGGGCATTCAGGCAAGTGCATCAGCATATACTAACGCACAAAATGAAGCCAAAAAACTCCAAGAAGAAATAATTAATGCGGCAAAAACAGGTAAGGATACAAGCAGTCTTGAAACCAGATACAAAGCGGTCCTTGATAAAGTGTCGGAAGAAGGTAAAAAAGTATCCGACAGCATCAGTAAATCAGCGGAATTAAATATTCCTTTGACCGGGATTAATTTGCCACCTGAATTTGAAGCACAAGTTTCCCAACAGATGGAAGGTGTGGCGGCGAAGCTGCGTGAAAAACGTATCGGAGAGCAATTAAAATCGGCAATTGAAATACAAGGTTCACTCGACAAACAAAATGAAATCGGTAAACTCGTAGATCAGTACAAAGCTGCCTCGACAGAAGCGGAAAAATCAGATATTGCTGCGCGTATTCGTGCCAATATGCCCGGAGCAGTTCAGGAAATAGTAAAGGGTGTGGATGCCAATGGTAATTTAATTAAATCACTCAAGGTAAATACAGGTGAAGTAGAGAAAAATGTCGAAGCAAATAAAAAACGCTTCACAGGTGACCTTGCCGCAAAACAAAAAGAGTTTCAGAAGAGCATCACGGAAGAAGGTAAACTTTACCAAGATAATATATCCACACTCCGTGACCTTGCCGAGCAAATAAAAACATCCTCCAACCCTGCGGAAACCGAGAAATTAAAGAAACAATTTTCGGAAGTACAGAAAAAAGTCGGTGACAGCAAGAATGAGGTTATTGCCATGGCGCAGCAGACCACTAAATTCGGAGCCACAGCGGAGGAAGTCTATACTACCGTCGCTAATTCACTTGGAATTTCGGTTGGCGAAGCAAAGAAATTAGTCGAATCAACGACAGCCGTTGGCAATGAAGCCGCGAATGCTGCGAAATCGGTACAAGATATGGCTAAAGCATTTTCCGAAGCCAAAACAAAAGCATCAGAAATGCTTGATACTACCAAATCGCAATATAATGGGTTGCTTCTTGAATTTGAGCAAACCAAAAAAAATAAAGCACTCTCGGAGGAAGAGAGAAAATCACGCCTTGCGAGTTTGCAAGAGCAGATGAAACAATTACGTGCATCTGGAAAAGAGCAAGTAAATGAAGTGAAATTATTGGAGCGGCTTGGCAAACAAACCGACGAGATATTTTCCACCGAACAGAAAAAAGCCAAGGAGCAAAAATCATTATTCGAGGTTGGTAAAGCGAAATTAGAAAATGAAGTTAAATCTTCGTCGCTTGCTCAGGAACAATTAAAGACTGACCAAGAGCGGATTGCCATTGCCGAAAAACGTTCACGAAATACATTCGATGAATTAACGCTTGAGTCACGCCGTTTGACGAATTTGCAAGAACAAAGAGCTTCATTGAAACAGTTATTCGGTGACCTTGTTGCACTTGATGACAAAGGGAATATCAGCATCAATGTGTCATCCAAATTATTCAAAGACGGTGAAGAAAAAGCACAGCTATCGGACTTAGTGTCAGACCTGAATAATGACATTGCCAAATCACAAAACTCACTTGATTCTTTGCGCGTAAAATTATCGGTGGACAGCGAAGAGCTTGCACGTAATTTACGCGAGCAGCGCATCAAACAAATAGAAGTAGACATTGAACTCGGCATTAAAACAAAGGCAGATTTAATGCCCATTTTTGATGAGCAATTAAATGAAATTTATGTGGCTCGCGAAAAGAATTACAATGACATCGTAAAGCTTGAAGAAGAGTTTGAACAAAGGAGAGCAAACGTTGGTGCCAATGCGAGTGCAGAACAACTTGAAGCACTTGAGCAAGAGTACAAAACAAAACGCCTCATCGTAGATAAAGAATCATCTGACCTTTACAAAAAAGAAGTTGATGCAAAAGAAGAGCTGCGCAAAACATTGAAGCGCATTGATGATAATATTGTCAGTGATATTCAGGATGCTGCGAAGAAAAAAATAGATGCAATAAATCAGCAATATGAGCAAGAAGAGCAGCGCACACAGACACTCATCAACTTACAACGTGATGCACGTAAACAATTGCTGAACGATGAAAAAACAAGTGTCTTTGACCAAGTAAAAACGGAGGAAGAAAATCGCCTCAAGGAAATAGATCGCCTTCGCAAACTTGAAGTCATAACTGAAGAAAACGCTGCGGAAAATAAACTCAGGATACAACAAGAATATCAGGCACGTCGTGAGCGTTTAGAGGACGAACACCGTAAACGCCTGCAGGTTGTGGATAATCTTGCATCGGGTGCCGAGCGGTTCAGAAAGTTTGAACAGAATAAAGCACTTTTGGAAATTGAAATTCAAGGTAAAACCGATGAATTAAATGTATCCCAAGAACAAATCGCAGCTTTGGAAAAGCAAGGATTAGATACCACACTCGAACAGCAAAAAGCCACCAAACTTGCCAATGAACTTGATGGCTTAAAGAACATATACGCAACCAAAGGTTCACAAATTGCGACCTTGACGGAGGAACTTACTGTCACCATCAATGACACACTTGGTAATCTTGGTAATTCGGAAGCGGTGGCGGACTCATTCAGGAAGTTATTTGCTACCATAGCAGGTGCATTGCAAGCACAGCTCACGGGCTTTGTTATGTCGCTTGTATTGTCGCCTTCTGTGTCGTCATATTTGGCAGCTCTCCCCTTCCCTGCCAACATTATCGCCTTGCCCACGGTGACTGCTTTGATAAATACGGCAGTGCGCAAACTCACCAATCCGCTGCTTGAGTCATTGCTTAGTTTTCCGACAGGTGGACGTGTGGACTCACCGACCATGTTCGTAGCAGGCGACGGCGCACGGCTTGGCGAAAGCAACCGCGAGTGGATTTTCCGGGACTCACAGCTCAAACTCGTCATGGCACAGACCGCCGGCATGGCTAATGCAGGGATGTTGGAGCGTCTTGATCGCATAGAGAAGGCAATCTTATCCCTCGACCTGACTTTCACCGGGCGTGACATGAAAGTGGCGGTAGATAAGGCAACATTCGACTATGAGACAAGGTCAAGGTGAGGGTCTATTGGTTATCACCCTCTGGTCTATTTGATACATCCTCTGAATAATGCGACATAAACTGCCTAAATATATTTGTTATATTGTAATCTTGAAGTGTATACTTAGTTCTCCATTGAACTTGAGTGTTTGTTATTTCGTTTTTGGGGGTATGTTCTAAAATTTTTGCATAAATATAGGACATATTAAAAATCTCAGATAGTGCCTTATACTTATTATCAAAAAAATCGTGCAGATAACCTGTTTCCGTTTGCAGCAATGTAACAAAAAAGAACTCTATACTACTTTGCGATTTATCCAAGAAATCCATGACTTGTGTTCTGTAAAACTCAGCATCAAACTTGGGAAGATAGTCGTGCAACCATGATATCAAATACTGTGGACGTATCTCGAACAAAGAATTTCTCAATGTAATTTCTTTCTTTACTATATCTAATATTACCTTGTTAAATCCTTTTATTTCATCAACAGACAGAAAAGTATCTTCAGACACAATGTACATTCGTAACATTAACAAAAATCTAAGATTGGAAGAATTATCATTGATAACTTCGAGTAAAAAACCTTGATCGTTTACCCTTAATAGGAACAAGAAAATCAATCCAAGTACCGTGTTCTCTACATCAGATCGATGAGATATTCCAGATGAATTAGTATTAATATTTACAAAATTCGAGTAACTGCGACTTAAAAGTTTTACTAATTTGGCTAACTTTTCAAGATCAAAGTTAGACTCGTTTGCATGTATGAACTTCACAAACCTGCCGGGTTGAATTTCAATCATGTTTTCAATACTTTTAGAGTCATTTTTATGAAAGAAAGACATCAGACTATTCTCTAAATCATTGTCGGATGTATTATTTAATGTTGAATATGAGAAATATCTTTCAAAGTAATCCAAAGAAGCTATGCGCTTGTTCTTAAAAAAAGTTAAATCTTGAAGTCGTGTGATAGGTGATGTATTTCTCTCAGGAACTAAGCGTGAAGGGAACAAATTAGTTATGAGACTGTCTAAATCTGTTTTTTCAAATTCGTCCATCTGTGCCATTGCGGCTGATAACCTTGATTTATATTCTTGAGACTTAACACCTTCTTGACCAAACCAATACATTGAATCAAGTTGGATGCCTATGAAGAATTGTGGATTTTCTTTAATAAGTCGATAACAATTTGGGTAGAACAGTCTTAAAGCTTCAACAATCATAAAGTCAACGATGTTAACATCTGATTTTAAGAAGTTTAATCCAAAAGATAAAACGTTAACATAAAGTAGAATAGATCTTGGCGTAGCTATCTTATACTTTAAAATTGGCTTAATATTCGTTTTATACCTATAGTGTTCTTCCTGAGCTAATTCTATATCAATAGACTTGAGAACCTTATCTATCTGTTCAAAGAAAAACTTCTCTAAATTCTCTTTTTGAATTTTAGGTAAATCAAAAGGTATCTGAATGATTTTCTCTAAATATCTTTCTCCATCTATATTACTTTCGCTATTGTTGGCTGTGCTATTTAAAGCTGCGACAACTGCATTCCGATCAAAAAATAAGATATAAGTCAAGTTAGGGAAATCACATGTTGACTTAACCAATCTGAACACATACCGAATCTCGTTTGCCTCGAGTCGATCTATATCATCTATGTAAATTATTGTTCTTTTTTTAATGTCTTTTAAAGCATCTATCAACCTTGGTTTTTTTTTATCAATAGTTAATATTGTGTAGTTCTCACCGACATTCTTCAAGACTGTTCCAACGTTCTCTAATACTGGAATTCCTTGTACTTTTTGACCTAACACAGCAGCTTGAGACCATCTTCTTTCTGAACTTGTATGATATGGATCATCTTCCTTTGAAAAGATTTTAATTTTCTTAGTAAATTTAGATCGCCAAGATGAATCGAGTTGTTTCTTCACAGGTAAATCATTTTCTTTTGATTCTTGATCATTAGGAGAATCGGAAGAATTGTCAATCTCTTTTTTAACTTCATTAAAGAAATTAACAAAAACGTCGTCATCACTTTGTATTCTCCACTGACTAAATTTAATTTGGATACAACTTGGTTCAATCGTTTTAATTTCTGAGTAAATATAATCTTGCACAGTCGTTTTACCTTCGCCCCATGCACCGGATATACCAATTACTATGGACTCCTGTGGGTCACGTTTGGTAATTGTTTCCGCAATTTTTTTTGCAAAAGGTAAGCGATAGAAAGCATCGTTTTCAGGCAAGCAAGGTTTGTCTGCACTAAAAGATTGGGTAAAGTTTTGATTATTCTCTGCCATTTACTTACTATTCATTATTGTTCTTCAAACAATCAATCAACATTATTTGGATTCTTAATCATCTTATAGCAATCATACTTCATATCAACAAAGACCTCAAGTACTTTTGATACATCACCATCAACTACGGATAAATCAGTTCTTATCGCCTGTACAAGTTCATCAAGTGAAACGAAGTCATTGATATTGCCGATATTCTTTTCGTAGCTGTCAACTTGCTTTGGTGTCATGGACCGTGTGTAGAGAACCCCATACGCTTTTAATTGAATAATGAACTTAGCACAGACCCGGATTAAATCTTCTGATGCTACTAATGCAAGTTCCCCTACTTTGTTCTCCACCTTCATCACTTCGTCTTCAGATATTAGATTGTCATCATCCATTTGAAAAATCATCTCTAAAAACTGAATATAAAGGTCGAGTTTTTTATCAAAGAGCATTGTCTTAAATTCCTTACGTTCTTCGCTCTGCATTTGATACTGCATAAGTATCATCATCAATGCGATGGTAATTACTGAGCCAAGTACGGACACGATAACATTGGTGCCGAACGCAGGAAGTGTTTGTATAGGAAGCAGCCAGTCAAATACTACATAGCTGACAAGAATGAATAATAATAGGATTATAATTAATTGCAGGTCGCGGCTTTTACTTTTCATAGCGTGTAAATACAAATAATAGGGCAAAATAGATTATAAATTAATTATATACTTTCCGATTTTTCCATTGCCGATCTTCAAATACATTGTATGACTTGAAATGTCGGTTTGATTTATTCTATTACCTAATAAATCATAGTATTCAACTTTTTCAGGCAATAGTTCACAATCAATACCCTCCTTCTCACCGACTGATGTAGTTGATTTTGAGAGTTCAATATATACAGGTAGGTGATCAGACGCACAACGTAATGCTTGTGCCATTTCGTCACCATACATTTCGTTTTTAGGGTTATCAATTGACGAGTTCAGTCTATCCTTCCCATCGTTACCGTAATTGACATATTTAAGTACTCGGTTCTTCAAAGATTCCGAAACAAGGATGTAATCAAAACGGTCATCAATACCGCCACCTACACCACCGCCACAGTTCCCATCTGCATTTGTTCTCGTTGCTTGTGTGTAATGTGTCAGATAATCCGTAGAATTTCTCTCCCATGTTCCTTGGTGGTCGTATAATGTTGGTAATGCTCTTGCTCCGGCTAATGTGATATATGCCGGCTCCGTTGGTAAGTATATATTAAAATCACCGGCAGCGATAATATGTGTCTTCGGACGATTCATGAATTGAAACAAATCTTCATACATAATTTGTGCCTCCTCCGCTCTTTGTGTCGCCTCGTTGTCTGCG
>JAYRWZ010000420.1:0-3998 GCA_041917875.1 Chloroflexota bacterium
ATGCTTCATCGCTCGATACCGTGCAAGTAATGATTAGCGGTGCTAAAGTCACTGTTGCCGTATTTTCTGAAACAGGGAAAGTCAAAGTATCGCAAATAGCAGGAACAATTAAGCCCGTGATCTCGGCAAATGCCGATTTCTTAGGAAAAATGCCCGTTTCGTATTATTCTTTTTTATTCGTCTTGGGGGCTTCCCGTCAAAATAGCGGCGATGGAAACTATGGCGCACTCGAACATTCTTATTCATCATTGTATTATTTGCCCGAAACAGATAATTATACAAATATTGAAAACATGATAAGCCACACAGCTTCACATGAATTTCTTCATATTAAAATTCCATTACATTTACACAGTAAAGAAATAGATGATTTTAATTTTCTTGAGCCGAAAATGTCTCAGCATTTATGGCTATATGAAGGGGTAACGGAATATTTTGCGCATCTGTCACAAATTCCGCTCACCGGCGAAGAAGCATTTATGAGGCAAATGCGTCAGAAAATTCAACAGATGCAATTTTTTAGAAAAAAAGTCGGCTTAACGGAACTTGCCGTTCGTGTCATGGAACCGGAGATGCAGGAGGTCTATCCCATGATTTATGATCGAGGAGCACTTATTGCCATGATGTTCGATTTTCGTTTGCGTGAAATAAGCAATGGCAAAAAAACACTCCCCTGGTTAGTGGATACATTATCTTCGATATACGGTAAAAATAAACCATTTGATGATAATGAATTATTCCCTAAAATTATCTCAATAACAGCGCCGGAAATGCAGCAATTTATTGATACATTTATTGTTGGGGCACCGACATTGCCTTTGAAGGAATATTTAGGAAAAATTGGATATGATTATGAAGAGCAGCGCAGTGTCGAAGGATTTAAGTTTGAAGATGTTACCATACGCTTTGTCTCACAAACAGAAATATTGCTTGTTCCTAAATCGCCGGAAAATTCATTGAAGGCGCAAGAAGGGGATATTATTGTCAGTGTGGATGATATAGCATTAAGTCCGGAATCGCTGGGCAAGACTATCGGGAAAATTATGCGTCCTAAGTCAGATGCCGAAGTAAAAGTAACAGTAAAGCGCGGTGATGCAACTATCACATTACAAGCCAAGCCCACAGCCGCCAAAGTGACAGATAATCACTTTCTGGCAAAAAAATCAACGATGACGCCGGCAGAGCAGAAAATGTATTCTCAGCTTTTTCATAAATAATCTTTTTTTTTACGTGAGGGGCAGAGTATGGGGACAATGAATACACAACAAAAAGCATGGTGGCATTTGTCATTAACAACGCAAATATTACTTGGGTTGGTAATAGGCGGTGTGTTCGGGTGGTTATATCCGCACTATGCCGTTGAAATATCATGGATGCGAGATATTTTTCTCAATATGATTAAATCCATTATTGCACCATTAGTGTTTTCGACGATTGTTGTGGGAATTGCCGGCGGCGGTGAATTAAAAGCCATCGGACGTCTTGGCGGCAAATCCATACTTTATTTTGAAATTGTCACCACCATTGCTTTATTTGTCGGTTTATTGGTGGTAAATATTACGCAACCGGGAGCAGGAATTGTTCTTAATGCATCAACCGATACGGGAGCAATTGCTAAAATAGGTGAGTCACATCCCAAAACACTTATTGAAACGATAGTGCATATTTTTCCTTCAAGCATTATAGAATCAATGGCGCGGGGCGATGTGCTGCAAATTGTGGCATTTTCGGTATTATTCGGCATGGCGGTATCGGCTGTTGGTGACAAAGGCAAACCAATTCTTAAATGGTGTGAATCTTTATCGCAAGTTATGTTCAAATTCACGGGATATGTGATGAATGTTGCACCATTGGGAGTGGGTGCTGCCATGGCTGCAACCATTGGTCATCAAGGTCTGGAAGTATTGCGTAATCTGGGTATGCTTATCGGTTCGCTCTATATTGCGCTTATTATATTTGTTGTGGTTGTCTTAGGGGCAGTTGCTTTGATTGCGCGTGTGCCCATACGAAAATTTCTTCATGCAGTCCGTGAACCATTTACCATTGCATTTGTGACCACCAGCAGTGAATCGGCATTGCCCAAAGCAATGGAGGTTATGCACCGCTTGGGAGTGCCGCGCCATATTGTGGGTTTTGTCATGCCGACGGGCTATAGCTTTAATCTTGACGGCACGACATTATATTTGGCTATGGCTTCCGTATTTGTGATGCAAGCAGTGGAATCAACGGTGCCGGGATTTCATTTCGGTATAGGACAACAAATAGGCATGATGATAGCGCTGATGATAACGTCCAAAGGAGTGGCTGCTGTGCCAAGGGCATCCTTGGTTATTTTACTTGCCACATTATCGTCATTTTTACCGCCGGAGCATAGTGCTTTTGGTGCAATTGGTGTGGCAATAATATTTGGCGTTGATGAATTAATGGATATGGCACGCACAAGTGTCAATTTATTGGGTAATTGTTTGGCATGTGTGGTGATGGCACGTTGGGAAGGCGTCTTTGATGATGACAGAGCGGCATTATTCGGCACACCCCAAGAACATCATTTGGAAACAGCCGTCGGCGAACCCGCATTTTCACAAGCCGATGATTAAATAATGCTCTATGTATTGTAATAATATTGGAGGAACCATTACCACAGAAAGAATACATAGATCAGAACGAACGTTGAATATTTTTTTTGAAGTCAGATAGTTATACTATTTTTTTTTCTATTGCTTTTGCGACAGCTTCAATGCCGTTTTTCACATGAAGTTTTTCATAAATATGACTAATATGTGAGTTTACTGTCGGGTATGAGATAAAACACTTTTCACTTATTTTTCTATAGCTGTATCCTTGTACTAAAAGAGTGAGGATTTCTTGTTCACGTTTAGTCAGATTAAATTCATTTTCTTGTTGCTGTGACTTTTGGGAATAAAAAAGATGGAGCACCTGCTTTGCGACTGATGGTGACATTGGAGCCCCACCTTCTATTGCTTCGAATATTGATTCTATTAGTTTTTCCGGTGTTGCTTTTTTTAAAATATAACCGTCAGCTCCGGCCATTATAGCATCAAAGATTTTTTTATCATCTTCAAATACCGTTTGCATTAATATAATTACACCGGGAAACGATTGCTTAATAAGACGCACACCTTCTATACCATTGACATGGGGCATATCAATATCCATCAAAACAATATCAGGAATATGATTACCTACAATTTCGACAACATCAGTGCAGTCATTATAAGCACCAATACATTCTAACCCCTCAGTAGTATTGATTAACATCTCAAGCAGTTCTCTGCGTGGCTTATTATCATCAAAAATAATAGTTGTAAAATTTTTCATAGAAATCTTAGTGAAATTAAGCTATAGAATAATAATGTATGATTTATAGTGTGAATTGTACCGTAATATCTGTGCCATTGCCCGGCTCAGAATGTAGAATAAAATTACCGTCTAATTCTGCTGCTCTTTTTTTCATCGAATGTAAACCATTGCCTGAGAGCCGTTTTTGATCTTGAATATAATGCATGTCAAAGCCTACGCCATCATCTTTTATCGACAAAGTAACTACTTTTTCTTTTATTGAAAGTGTTATCCATACATGTGTGGCCTGCGAATATTTTGCGGCGTTATTTACGGCTTCTTTGAAAATCAAATATATGTTTTTACGTTGATTCATGTCAGGTATAAGAGTACGGATGTTCTCTGTAATGTGGAAATGTGCCACGCAATTTTTTGGTTCAAGAATTTCAGATGTAAAAGCTCTCATGCGATAAACAATATTATCAAAACTATCGTTTTGAGAGTTAACAGCCCATACAATGTCACTCATTGCCTCCATCATTGCATTTGTATTTGTGCTGATTTGATTGAGTAAATATTGTACATCGCCGTTTGAGTCACTAAGCTTTTTCTGCAATACTGAACCTGCTAAAGAAATGCTGCTTAAAGTGCTCCCAATTTCATCATGTAAATCACCCGCGATACGATCACGTAATACA
>JAYRWZ010000421.1:0-2568 GCA_041917875.1 Chloroflexota bacterium
AATATAAGGGTAGAATTTGCCGGTATTTTACCCATTTTTCTCTCACCATAACCCAAGTGAGGAGGAATTGTTAATGTACGGATATCGCCTACACGCATGCCTTTGATTCCTTCATCCCATCCTTTAATAACTTCGCCTTTACCAATCGTAAATTTGAAGGGGGATCCTCTGTCGCGCGAGCTGTCAAACTTGGTTCCGTCAATTAAAGTCCCTACATAATGTACTTGTACTTTATTACCACTCATAGCAATTTGTCCATTATCGTTCAGGGTAACATCGGTGATGATTAAGCCGCTTTCTGTTTTGAAATTCGTTTTTGCTACGCGCGCAGATGAACATGACATTGCAGTAAATGTCAATGCAAAGACACATAACATCGGTAAGCAGCGTAAGCAATGAGCAATGGGGAAATATAGTGATTTCATATCCTATTCTACATCCAGTAATTCAATTTCAAATAATAGTGTAGAGTTGCCGGGTATTTTATTGTGATCATCGCTACCATATCCTAAATCGGGCGAAATAGTTAATTTTCTGATACCACCGACTTTCATGCCTTGCAACCCAATATCCCACCCTTCGATAACCATACCATCACCGAGAATAAAACTGAAAGTACGATTTTTATCGCGGGAACTGTCGAAAGTTGTTCCATCCACTAACTTACCGACATAATGAACGGTTAATTTCGATCCGTCACGTGCTTCTTTACCATTTCCAATTTTACTGTCTTCAACTGTTAAACCTTTCGTTGAACCTATGGTTTTCGGACTTCCGCAACTGCCAATTATTAAAGAAGCAATAATTGCAAAAACAAATAAATATCCAGTAAATTGATTGTTGAGTTTATGTGTCATTGTTCTTTCTCGCTTTCGATAGAATTATGTGGATTACTCAATGCATGATAATTGAGCGCAGCTTTGACAAAACTAATGAATAGTGGTTGTCCAGTGACAGCTCTTGATTTATATTCGGGATGAAACTGTACGCCTATAAAAAATGGATGTTTGGCTAATTCAACTATTTCGACTAAAGTTGTGTCAGGCGAGAGTCCACTAAGGATTAATCCATTTTCTTCCAAAATTCTTCTGTAAGAATTGTTTACTTCATAACGATGACGATGACGCTCAACTATAAACTCTTGACCGTA
This sequence comes from Chloroflexota bacterium, assembly GCA_041917875.1. GTDB lineage: Bacteria > Bacteroidota > Ignavibacteria > Kapaibacteriales > UBA961 > UBA2353. The sequence goes on from JAYRWZ010000421.1 coordinate 1,151, forward strand.
ACATTTTGCCGCAAGTGAATCTTTTTTTAGGGCACAAGGATAAGAACCAAGACGCATGGTGCCACCTTTATCAGTAATATTTCTTTGGTCGGGCATCAAATCAATAACAAGATTTTTACCTTTTTTAAACTCACCGGAATGTGCATCGGCAATGCCGCACACATTGCGCGCAAATTCTATGACGGCGCATTGCATCCCAAGACATATACCAAAAAAAGGAATATTGTTTTTTCGTACGTATTCAATGGCTAGTATTTTACCTTCAATACCGCGATTTCCAAACCCCGGTGCAACCAAAATACCATCCAATCCGGACATTTTACTTGCAATATTATCAAATGTAATTTCTTCTGAGTCACACCATACAATGTTTACTTTAGTATTATTAATTGCTCCGGCATGAATAAATGCTTCGGTAATACTTTTATAAGAGTCTTGTACTTGATTGTATTTTCCCACAAGCCCAATGGTGACTGAGTGCTTGGGGTGCTTTATCCGATGAACAAATTTTGTCCAGTTATCTAAATCCAAAGATTTTGTCTTTAGTCCTAATTTTGAAATAACTATATCATCCAGATTCTTTTTTGCATGAAAATTAGGGACTTCATAAATAGTTTCGGCATCTAAGGCATCAATGACAGCTTCTTCTTCAACATTGCAGAATAATGCTATTTTATTTCGAATGTCTTTGGGAATTTTCTGTTCAGTGCGGCATAAGAGTATATCGGGTCTGATCCCAACTTCCATCAGTACTTTGACAGAGTGTTGCGTTGGTTTGGTTTTTAATTCGCCGGCACTTCTGATAAATGGCACATACGTTAAATGTATGTTGAGAGCATTCCGTGAGCCGTTTTCCAAACAAATTTGTCGAACAGCTTCCAAAAACGGTAAAGATTCAATATCACCGACCGTACCGCCAATTTCGATAAGTACGACATCGTATTGCTTATCATAGATTTTCATGCGGCGCTTAATTTCATCAGTAATATGTGGTATAACCTGAACGGTTTTGCCCAAATATTGTCCTTTTCTTTCTTTCTGAATAACCTCATGATAGACTTGCCCTGCGGAGCAACTATTAAAACGAGACGTTGAAATATCGAGATATCGTTCGTAATGCCCTAAATCAAGATCGGTTTCCGCACCATCATCGGTGACATAGACCTCGCCATGCTGATATGGACTCATGGTTCCGGGATCAATATTTATGTAGGGATCAAATTTTAAAATCGTGCAGGTAAGTCCTCGGGATTTCAAAAGTAAGCCCAAAGATGCTGATGCAATACCTTTGCCCAAAGATGATAATACGCCGCCGGTGATAAAAATATATTTAGTTTTTTTTGACACAGTGTTTTCTTAAAAAGTAAAAGAGGATATTGGCTATTCTCCAATATCCTCTGAAAAAACATAATTATTAC
>JAYRWZ010000422.1:0-2759 GCA_041917875.1 Chloroflexota bacterium
AATATGTGGTAACCTCTGGTTTAGTAGATGGTTATCGTATGAAGAGACTTTCGTATGAAATGGTGAAGGCACTTTTTAACTCGGAGCGTGAACCATTGTTAAGAGCCGGATTATATAAGGAAGATACCCCCTTGGTATTTATCGTGACCGGCTTGGTTATTGGTGTATTAGTCCTTCTTCTTATGAGCCGATTCCGTCGCTTCCGCGAATATTTTTTCCGTGCTTTGTTGCGCCCGTATAATTTTTATGCTGATATACGCGATCAGCGTATTTTATCGAATGTCCAAACTATTGTTTTGGGTTTAGCGAGTGCGGCTACTGCGGGAAGTATTATTGCTTCCACTTTATTTTATCATCGTTTCAGCTATGGATCCGAATTTTTATTGATGATGGTGACATGGGATGATTTCAAATATATTTTGGATGAATTTGCCTGGTCGCCTACTCTTGCGCTCATTTTGTGTACGATCTTTAATTTTATGGTCTTTACTGTCATAGCCGCATTTATTCGGATTGGAGCGATGTTCGTCCGCGGCAGATTGTATTTCAGTGATGCCTTTACCATTACAATTTGGGGCGTATTGCCGTTAGTATTGCTCATGCCTTTGAGCATGATTATGTATAAAATTTTTACGATTACTGATTCTATGAATTTTCTCTTGATACTTTTAGTCGGGATGAGTTTATGGTGCGGTTATCGTTTATTAAGAGCAACATCCGTTGTTTTTGATATTCAGCCGCTATGGGTATATTCTATCGGTATTGCCTTATCTGTGCTCATAGTCAGTGGTATTGCATTTATCTATCATTATCAAACATCTGTATTTTCGTATCTCAGCTATTATTTTAGCGTGTGGGCATAATATGGTGCTCTTACTGAACATAATTGTAATGATTCTATTGAGCGCAATGACGATCCAAGCCCAAGTGGTTTCGATGAATTTTGCACAATTGACTGAACGCTTTACGAATAATCATGATACGATGTTTGTCGTGAATTTTTGGGCAACTTGGTGCAAACCTTGTGTCGAAGAATTACCTGTCTTTGAATCGGTGACACAACAACGTTCAGGGCAAAAAATAAAAGTGTTACTTGTCAGCTTAGATTTCAAACAAAAAGTACAGTCCGTATTAGTACCGTTTATTGAAAAAAGAAAGATACAATCGGAAGTAATATGGTTGGATGAGAAAAACTATGACTCAATTATTGATAAAATTCACCCCGATTGGAGCGGCTCTTTACCGGCTACATTGCTGATAGCTCCTCATAATCGAATCCTTTTTTTTAAAGAGGGCAGTATTGACGAACAAGAACTTCACTCACAAATTTTTCGGAGCAAACAATGAAAGTATTCCATGTACTTTTCCTCGGAGTATTTCTCCTTTTCGCAACACAGCTTATTGCTGCTGACACATATCAATTAGGTTCTAAGGTAGAAGACTTTAGCTTGAAAAACATAGACGGTTCTATGGTTTCCTTGTCTTCATTCGCAAAAGAGGAGGGCGTGATTATTGTCTTTACTTGTAATCATTGTCCATATTCTAAGCTGTATGAAGATCGAATTATTGCTTTAGATGCGTCCATAAAAAAGAAAAAGTATGCCGTGCTGGCAATAAATCCTAATGACCCCGTGGCATATCCTGATGATTCCTTCGAAAATATGATTATTCGTGCAAAAGAGAAAAAATTTACATTTCCTTATGTCATAGACGAAACGCAAGAAATTGCTAAAAAATTTGGTGCAACTCGTACTCCTCATTTTTTTATTGTGAAAAAAGTCAATAACAATTTTGAACTTGTCTATATAGGTGCCTTAGACGATAATGCGCAAGAACCTGATAGTGTCACAGTAAATTATGTCGAAAAAGCGGTTGATGCAATACAAAAAGGTGATAAAGTAGAACCGGCAAGCACAAAAGCTATCGGCTGCTCTATTAAATGGAAAAAGTAAACATACAATTGACCTATTGTCATGTATAATCATTGATTAGATATTCGACAACAAAACTCACTATATGATACTATATGAAAAATCTTGATTTTGTAGAGTTTAAGAATAACAAATTTCTTATTTTTCTATGTGTATTCTATGCCTTATTTTGGACATACTACGCATTAAATCCGGTATGGAGACCGCAGTGGTGGTTAGATAATTATTTGGTATTTGCTATTGTTGCTTTATTAATATTGTCATATAAGTCATACAGATTGTCAAATGTTAGTTATGCATGTTTAACAATATTTTTATGTTTTCATGCTGTCGGTGCAAATATGAGTTACTCCAATGTTCCGTTTGGTTTTTGGGTTTCACAGCAATTTCATTTCAGCCGTCCCAATGTATTTGACAGAATCGTCCATTTTCTTTTTGGTGTGCTGTTCGCTTATCCCATTCATGAAGTACTGAGAAGATACACGAAATTAGGCATAACATGGTGTTATGTTTTGCCGGTAGAGTTTATTATTTCGTACAGTGCAATCTATGAAATTATTGAAGCTGCGACCGCATGGACACTGCCACCTGAAGAGTATGATCCGTTTATTGGTTTGCAGGGCGATATTTGGGATGGGTATAGAGATATGGCATTGGCATCGTTGGGTGCATTATTCACCATATTGTTCGTTGTTATTGTGAACAGTATGAAAGGACGCAAAACATGATTGATCCTTCAGGTCGGTGACTGCATGATGTAAATATTTGCTGTATAACCGGTTAGACACACAAAATGCCCAATCATCTCAAGATTCTCTCATTCTGTCA
>JAYRWZ010000423.1:0-1938 GCA_041917875.1 Chloroflexota bacterium
ATGCCATGAGCGAAATTTTAGCGGAGAATAATGCAGGGAATCGTATATCTATCGTTTCTGCTTCTAATACGCCGACAATGGTGGGAAGAATAGAGTTTATGGATCAATTTTTTGAAAAAGCACTACATACATCAATAGGCGCATCGGCTATGGTGAATGACGATTTTTCCAATTTTCGAGGGTTTGGCACCATCGGTTTGATTGATAAAGCCGCATTGATGATAGAGTACTCACAGACAGAAAAGCGCAATGTGCAAAAAACTTCGGTGATCTCATTCGACGGCATGGTGCCGCTTGTTGAGGGTCTGTCGGCAACGGCACGGTATGAAACAGGGAGTACTGTTATTGCAAATGGTGCGACAAACAATGTATATTCGATTGTTGTCGGAGCGCAAGCATTCGTGTTACCACATATCGAATTGCGTCCCGAATACAGGATACTCGATACGGAAAATTTTCGCTCATCACGTTGGGCTATGCAAATACATCTTTTTTACTAAGCTCTTAAAGGTATCGCCATGAAATGGAATATATTGCTTTTTATGTCCGTATGCGGCATTATTGTTATGTTTGGCTGGTGGTTCCGAGACGGTCAGCAGATTTATACAAAAGATAAAAGAGAAGTTGTTATTAAAGAAGTTGATCCTATTTTTGGCACAACGGTTGAAAAACGAGATTTTGTTGATGACTTCCAAATGGGTTTATTGCCCGGCGATGATGAAAGCATCGTCAATGCCTTTAAATCGGCAAGTGTGCCATCATCGTTATGTGCGGCAGTATCTATTTTTTCTTTCTTTATGATGCGAAGAGAGAAAGCCCTACGAAAAAGGGAAGAAATGCGTCATGCGAAACATAATGAGCATCATAAGCATCATAGTCACACTCATCACAATCATTCACAACATTAAAACAAGGAGTTTATGTATGAAAAAACGATTTATTATACCCATGCTAAGTGCTTTCGTACTTTCCACGCCCGTATTGGCAGGCACAGGGTTAAACAATGGAGTTACAGGACAAAAAATTGTCATGATCACCGATAAAGTCGGCAGTAACATGATGAAATTTTTGAGTGATGCACCTCTGGAAAAAATTGCGGGAACTGCAAAGGGTGTATCCGGTCAATTTACGCTTGATGCTTCTAATCTTGAAGCCACGACAGGAACAATCACCGTGCAAGTAATGTCAATGAAATCGGGCGTTTCCAAGCGTGATGAGCACATGTACGATGAGGAATGGCTTGATGCAGAAAAATTTCCCACCATTACATTTCAAGTACTCAAACTTGAGGGCGTGCAAGTGACTTCAGATAATGGTATCACTATCAAAGCTCAGGCTGTCGGTAAATTTACCTTGCATGGCGTGGCGAAAGAAATGAAAATCCCCATAACGATGAAATATGTGAAAGAATCCGAGGCGACAAAAAAACGTGCTGCAGGCGATTTGGTGATGATTAATGCCAATTTTTCGGTTGCCTTAAAAGACTATAATGTTAAAGGAAAAGGGGGGATTGTCGGCAGTAAAGTCGGCGAAACCATTCAATTGGAAGCTGCATTGTTCGGTGCTACCGGAGAAAAATAAATTATAATTGTGAATCTATGAAAACATTACCAATATTAGAAAATCAACAGAGAAGAGACTTTTGTAAAAATTCGCTTCTTACAGCCGGTGGTGTCCTTTGCAGCGGGCTTATTCTCTCCGCATTGCAAGGATGTGAAACAGATGTAAACAAAGTATCGCTCACGCCCACGGGCGATACTTTTACACTTAATACCGAAACCGATGAAGAAATAAAAAATTTGATTGACGGACAGGGCATAAAACGCTTGATAGTGCAAAACAACAGATCATTAAATAATAATACCCCCGTTATAATTATTAAAATTACTGCTGCGGAATATAGAGTATTTACTTCATTATGTACGCATGAAGCCAATC
>JAYRWZ010000424.1:0-2424 GCA_041917875.1 Chloroflexota bacterium
ACATTCTTTCGTCGTTTGAAAAAAAACAGCAGACAATTTATTCCATTTCGTTTATGGCGTCACACTCTCGACGTTGAAGCAGAGGGACAACAAATTAAAGGAAGAAACTTTGAAGTACCCGGGTGTGGCGGATTTTTACTGACCGGTAATGCAGATAATTTGTCGGAGTATTATCATGATAAAGAAGAAATTGTTGTTTTTCACAGTATGAAAGAATTACGCGACCTTATCCGATATTATTTACGGCATGATGATGAACGCCGGCAAATTGCACTGCAAGGATATCAACGAACAATGCAAGAACATACTTATGCGCATCGTTTTGCTCATATATTCAGCATCATTGGTATAAATGACTATGCTCATTATTCTTCAATGATGGAACAACAACAACTCATTGTTACGGATATTGTATGAGTAATCCGATTGTCAGCGTAGTCATGTCTGTATATATACCGGAGTCTTCTGATTGTTACGATGACAATATCCGATATTTATATCAAGCTGTCGAGAGTATTCTTCACCAGACATTTACTGATTTTGAATATATTATTGTCAATGACGGTTCTTCACACCATGTGGCAAATATTCTGAATGATTATGCGCTACGTGACAAACGTATCAGAGTTGTTCATCAAAAAAATTGCGGTTTAATTGCATCATTGAATAAAGCCATTAACCAAGCGCATGGTATATATATTGCCCGTATGGATGCGGATGATATTTCTTTACCTCAGAGGTTTTTTGAGCAAATCTCTTATATCGAAAAGCATCCGAATCTTGTACTTATTGGTTCAAGTATGAGTTGTATTGATCGTAATGGGAAGGTTTTTCTCGAATACAATTATCCTACCGGTAATGAAGAATTACAAAAATTGCTTATACAGTCTAATTACTTTGTTCACTCTTCAGTATTGTTTCGTAGAGATGCTTTTTTATCAGTGGGGATGTATCGCGAAGACTATATCCACGGTGAAGATTATGATCTGTGGCTTCGACTATCAGAATATGGCGATATTGCTAATAATCCTATGCCGCTATTACAATACAGAGTGCATAATAATATATCTTGGCAGAAATGTCCCCAACAAGTAAAAGCGGTTTTTGCGGCAAAACGCTCAGCGTATGAACGCAGAAATATCTCTTGTGAACATGAAGTTGAAAATAATTCATCAGGTGATCAAGAAATATTTTCGACGAAGATTGAAATTGCTATTGCTGAACATTACAATTTTTGGGCAATTCTTAGTATGAAGTCGGGTCAATATGAGATAGCGCAGCAAATTCTCAACATTGCCATGGAGCGTTGTCGAATTTCGTCCGTTGTTCCACGGAATATACGAGCAAAATTAGTACGAACATTTGTTTTGCTTTCTTGGAGAAGAAAAAAAATATTCTTAGTCTTTTACTATCTTTTTTTAATGATAAGAGTACGGTATTCTTTATGAACAGTATTAAAGTAAGTATTATCGTTCCTTGTTACAATAGCGGGAAATTTATTACCGAAACTCTTGATAGTATAACAAATCAAACGTGCCAAGATTGGGAATGTATTATAGTTGACGATGGTTCGACCGATGAGACGGTAAAAGTTGTTCGTCACTATATATATAATGATTCTCGGTTCCGACTTTATACACAAGAAAATCAGGGAGCACCGACTGCAAGAAACAGAGGGGTGCTCCATGCGCAAGGTGAATATATTATGTTTCTTGATAGTGATGATATTATCTTAGAAAATAAGTTGTTGTTCCAGCTCGATATTCTTGAAAATAATCATGATGTAGGAGTTGTTTATTGTGATGGTTATTGTTTTACACAATTTGACAATCATTGCGAAATTTCCGAAATGCCTGTTCCCGCAAAAAAAGAATTTGGGCTTGTGAAGGCACAGGATATGTTTAGGCAGCTGTTTTTTGCAAATCGCTTGACAATACACTCTGCTTTAATTAGAAAAAATATAATCAACAAATACGGTGCTTTTCTTGAGGATTTATTTCACCATGAAGACCATGAGTTGTGGCTGCGAATAGCGAGGCATGGTATTAACTTTTATTCCATGCCTCAGAAACTCGTATTATATAGAAAACAAACTACTTCTATGTCCACCGGCAGAGCGAATATGCGTTTGGGCGAAGCTCGTGCATTAAGAATACATAAACATCATAATGCTATAAGCAGATATGCAGTTCGTGTTAAAGAACGCGATGTACTTAAGTGGCTTGTTCGTGATTTGATAAAAGCTCGGCGTTTTGATGAAGCAAAACATTACCTTTCTTATTATTTTTCTGAGTGTACCAATAATCAATGTCCATATATTATTAGGGGAGTATCGCTTTGGATACGTGTCTATATTACAAGGAAATGATTATGTTGTTCACTCATCCCTTCTTCGATTTTTTTTGCGGAAAATAAAGGAAACGG
>JAYRWZ010000425.1:0-6444 GCA_041917875.1 Chloroflexota bacterium
CGAGGTGTGCCATAGAGTGGATTATTCATGGCAATTCCTTTGAAAAAATGAAAAAAATTAAGTAATTAGGTACGGTAAACAACGGCTCATTTCTCTTTTCTTCTCTTCCTCGTTCTCTTCTTTTATCCATCACCGAGTCGTAGTTTGTCGCAGCACTGTGTGCAACTTACGAAAAGTTTTTTGTAGGACAATACTTTGCGAAGTCTTCACTCATTTTGCTATCGCAGGAACTGAAATATAGTGGGTATGAAACAGTACAAGTTCCCAATTGTAAAAAATTAAGAAAAAATCAATCATCGCTATCTTTTCAATTACTTTACATCATGTATATCTTTAATAAAAAAAAGGGACAGGAAATCTGCCCCTTTTGTAATCATCATACTTGGAATGATTTATATTACAATTTTATTCTTGTTCCAATCACATTAAAGCGATTAGTGACAAATGATAAGTCTGCAAAGGAGCAATTACCTGCGGGATTAGCACCGGCACCATGGAAATCAGAAAAAGCAGCACTTTGATTCACCCAAATAGGACCGGTAAAATTAAATGCAACCGGAGCGCCCGCCATAATAAGCGATTCCTCAGCCGCCGACATTCTACCCTCATCGGTTGTATAAACGGCTGTGGTGAGTGCTCCATTAATTTTTACTGATTTATACACTTGCTCCAGAGCCTGCTCAAATGATGCTACCGGAATAATAAAGGTAATTGGTCCAAACCATTCACTTTCATAGATATCGGGGCGCACCATAGGAACTTCTGCAATAAAAGGGCTAAATGAGCGCGCATTGTCAAAACCGGATTGTTTGCACGGCTCTGCATTACGAAGAATTTTACATTCAAGCTCCGCTGCTCTTTGTAAGCGGCGCACTGTTGCTTCATTTTGAATTGCTCCGAATGTACCGGGTCCCATTTTTTCATTGTTCGCCATAGCATCAATTTTTTCGACGAAACGGCGCACTACTTCTTCATAAGAGATAATTTCCTCTCCTTGATGAACTCCGTTTTTGGCAATAAATATATTTTGAGGTGCAGTACACATTTGTCCACTGTATAATGCAATACTAAAAGCAAGATTATCTAACACTGCGTCCAGATTCTCTACACTGTCCAAGATAACACAATTTACACCTGCTTTTTCGGTAAATACGGGTTTACCGTCAATACGCGCCAATGTTTCAATTTCTGCACCGACAGATGGGCTGCCTGTAAAATCTAAAATTTTAATTGCGGGATGCTTCGCTAAATCAAATGATATAGGTTCATGCGAAGAATCGGTTGCAATTTGGATAATATGCGGGTCTAAACCTAATTCTTGGAGTGTTTGTTGAAAACTTGCCACACAAATTGCCATCGGATAAATAACGTGCGGATGAGTTTTTGCAATAGTTATATTTCCGGTGACTAAACTTGCGAACATCCCCGGGAATGAGTTCCAAATCGGGAAAGTGGAGCAGCCAATAGTGCAATTCGGTCCCTTAGGTACGGCATGAAAGCGTTTTTCTAAAGTTACGGATATTTTTCCCATCGGTTTAGTCCATGTTTGGGAATAATCAAAATATGTTGCCGCAGAAAAACCGGTTGCAATGGCTTCTAATGCACGGTCAAAAGCGTGAGGACCGGATGCCTGAAATGCCATAACAAATCCCTGTCCGGTGGTGTGCATTGTGGCATAGCCGATTTCAAAAAAATGTGATGCCGCACGCTCAAGCAATTCTATGCAAATTGCGGCGCGGTCAGCCGGAGATAAACGTGACCATTGTTTTTGTGCCTGCACAGCATTCGCCGCCAATGTATCGGGCGACCAATACGGATACGTAATGCCCAATGGGAAACCATAAGGGGATTGCTCTTCGCCCACCGTGCCTTCACTCCCCTGTTGCAATAGTCCTTCAAAAGGTTTATGTAAACGATGCTTGAATTGTGCTAATCCATCATCATTTGCCGTTTCACCATAAATTTTTCCACTTGGCGGCTCGGGCCAATGTGCATAAAATGTTCGCGCAACATTTGCCTCCATAGCTTCGGTCAAAGTTGCGGTGTGTTTTTCGATTAATTCTTGAAATTCCATTATTCCTCACATAAATAATTTAGAAAAAGCGTTTCTTTAATTTTTTATCAATTTCTTTCATACGTAATTTTTCTCTGTCGCTCAGTGCATGCTCTCCCAGACGATTTGCTTTATCCGCCAGATAATTCCATTCATTCACAAGCGAATATTCTTCGGAACGAGTAAGCGTGTTTCGCGGAGCCATACCGAATACTTGCGGCTGAAATATAATAACCAACAACACAACAAGTGATAAACAAAGTAATAAGCCAATAATTAACGGTTCTAAGAATAATAACTTCGGGAAGTATGCGAGCATGACCAACAATCCCGCAATTGCTCCGCCCAAATGCGCTTCATGGCCAATATTATCATATCGTTTTGACATACCGAATATAGAATAAGCAATATAACCTATACCATAAATCCAAGAAGGAATCGCAATCGGCAAAAGAAAAAACATTATCTGCGATTGCGGACTTATGGCTATACTAGCAAACACAATACCACTAACAGCACCCGATGCACCGATGGCTTTATAATCCTCAGAACGTGAAGAGTTTACGATATAGGAAAGGATATTACCGCCTAATAAACTCACGGCATAGATGACAAGAAATCTGTCCCAACCGGCAAGCATAACATTTGAGCCGAAGGAATACAACACAAACATATTCATACCAAGATGAAACCAATCGGCATGTAAAAATCCCGACGATATAAATCGGATAAATTCTTTTTGATGCTTTATCCCAAAAGTGCTGAATAAAAAACGTTCAAAAAAACTTGGATCTGAAAATCCTCGCATCGAAATTACTATATTTAATCCGATAAGTATGTAGAGTACGATATTTTCCATAATTATGACAATGAAGTGAATATTTGGGATAAAGAATATGCTGCCTCTTTTCTTTCAAAAGTGCGAACTATATTCATATCCGGCTTGTGATATAATGCTTGAGATTCATATAAAGTAACAATATGTAACAATATGTTTGCTATTTCTTGGATGTCTTGTTGTTCCACCACCCAGCCGCTTTTTGATTCCAGAATATGTGCCGCAGCCGCGCCGTGTCGCGGAGCCAATGCCAAAATTGGTTTATGGACGCCGATATATTCAAAGACTTTGCCCGGCACAATTTCCGCACTTTCTTTCGCTTCATCAACAATAAGCAATGTCACATCGGCTTTTTGCAATGCACGTATGCTTTCATGATGCGGTAAATAGGGCACAATATCTATTGACTCACGAAAACTTGTTTTTTCTATCATCTCCATAACTTCTGCTCCCATTCGACCTATAAATCGGAGACGAAACCGTTGTGGATGTATTTGCCCTTGATTAATGAGTATTTGAATTGCTTGAAACAATGTTGCCGGATTGCGCCTGCCATACATTGACCCGGTATATGTGATGGTACACACCGTATTGTGATGCTCTTCGATGGGGGGGAAATCGGCAGAATCAAATCCATTTGGTATATGATAAAATTTCTTCGGATTGAGAAATGGATACTTCCGCAAGGCATCATCCGTAATCCCCTGCCAAGCTGATTCTATGGCATCGGCTTCGGCAAACACTGACTTCTCAAGTGCCTTATCAATCAATTTGGGCAAAAACCAGCGATTGGGTGTGGTTAAAAAATCTGTCCAAGGATCACGAAATCCTGCAACCCACGGCAATCCTGTAGCACGCTTTACTGCTCGAGCCACAAGCGAACATGTATATGGCGGCGAAGATGAGTACATCATCGTAATACCTTCCTCTGCTATCAGCTTTTTTGCTGCTTGTACGGCGGTGAACATCCAACCGATACGAGCATCCGGTATAAAAATCGTCGAACGTATGAACTCTGCTATGGTCTCCGTAAGACTGCGACTTTGTCCTTCTTTTTTGAGATTATTCACATCCAGAGCAACAGATTTATCCTTGCCGGTGAACTTTCTATACAGATCATAAGGTTCATAAATATGGGTTCTTTCCACTCGAATATCTTGAGGAATTTTTTGCAGCAAGGATTCATCGCGTGCCGGAAAATCGCCATTGGCTACTGTAAGTACAATCGGCTTCCATCCAAACTCTTGAAGATACTGGACATGCTTAAGCACCCTTTGTACGCCCGGACCACCCGAAGGAGGAAAATAGTAAGCAATCACAAGAACTTTTTTCATAAACTCTATACATTCCATATTATTACCACTGCTGAATCTCTCTGTACGGACAGCGTGTTTTGCAAGCGGTGAAAATTCATATTGGCAAAAATAAAGGTCTGGAACAAGGTAGAAAACTATATCATTTGTAGTTTTGCCAAATAATCAAGAAAAACACTATGGATTTATTACGTTCTTTTGTATCTGAAACGCAACGTTTTGTCGTTGCTCATCGCGGTTCTTCGGGCACTGCACCGGAAAATACTATGGCTTCTTTTCGCAATGCCATAGCTGACGGAGCACGCATGATTGAGCTTGATGTGCAGTTAACAGCAAGCAATGATGTTATCGTATTCCACGATGATGTTTTGGGCAGAACTACCAATGGGCAGGGACAAGTGCGCACACAATCGCTCGCAGATCTTCAAAAATTAGATGCCGGCTCATGGTTCTCAGAACAATTCATCAATGAGCGCATTCCAACCTTAGCCGAGGCATTGGACTTTCTGCGCAACAAATCTTTTGTCAATATTGAAATCAAGCCGCCGAAAGAAAGTGATTTTCGCTTGCGTTTGGAAAAAGTCATGGAAACTGTCTTTGCTGCTAAGATGGAAACACACACTTTGTTCAGTTCATTCCATCATCGTACTTTACGTGAACTGAAAGAACGATACCCGCAATTGCATACAGCAGCCATCAATGTGCCGGGCGACAAACGTATGCCCTCAGAGCTTTCGCGTGAAACCGGCTGTGAGGGATTTGTCTGTTCTATTCATGAATTGACACAAAAACGTGTGGATGATGCACACAAGAACAATCTCTATATCGGGGTTTATACCATCAATCGCAAAGATCAATTCGATAAAGCGTATAAAATGGGTGTGAAAGCTTTAGTCACTAATTTTCCGGCTAATCTGACACAATGGATGAGCGAACAACAGGCATAAAATTCTATGGACAACTTCTATTTTATTCTTGGTATTGTTGCCGCTTGTTGCACAACATTTTCCTTTTTGCCGCAGGCTTTACGCGTGTGGCGAACTCGTGAAGTGGAGCAATTATCTCTTGCAACACTTACGTTAATGCTTGTCGGAGTATTGTTATGGCTCATTTACGGTATTTTCCGAGATGATATTGTCATTATAGGTGCAAATGTGGTAGCATTTTTTTTTGTGGCTTATATATGGTCTGTGAAAGTAAGGGACATCAGAGAAAAGCGCAAAGAAAATGATCATCACAATGAAGCTATTATGTAAGTATTTCTGCATAATGTTTGCTCCATTTTTATACTATGTTTTTTTATAATTGTATTTTCGCCTTCTAATATGCAGCATTGTCGTATCTGTGATTCAGCTTCTCTATGTACTTTCCAAAGAGGAAATATTCCGCTGTTACGATGCTCGCAATGCGATATTGTCCAATTGGCAACTATACCTGATGAACATGAATTATTGCAGTACTATGCCCATGAATATGAATTATTGCAGCAATCGAATAAGAATCTGACAAATACAGAGATTCGCCGCTGGTCTCGCTTACCGGAACAATTATCGCTTATTCATGAAATAATGCAGAAAAAATCACCGCCGGCAATGATTGCAGAAATCGGATGTGATCGAGCTTTTTTACTTGACGAAGCACGACGTTACGGTTATTCTGTTTTTGGAGTTGAACCCTCACACCATGCTCATCACTATACAAATGCAGTTAATATCCCCGTTTTTCCTTCTTTACAGGAAAGCGGTATTCGCCCCGATATTGCAGTGATGTGGCATGCCCTTGAACATACCACCAATCCTTTATCTACTTTACAAGAAATACATAATCAATTAACGGATGACGGTATAATTGCTATTCGTGTACCCGATTTCGGATGTCTATGGTCACGCCTTTTGCAACAGTATTGGGTATGGTTTCAACCTCATAATCATAATTTTCACTTTTCTCGTAACTCTTTGGATTTTTTACTGAAAGAAGCAGGATTTCAGCCATTTTTTGTGCGTTCGCAAAGAGCAAATTCATTCCTAACTATGCGATCTACTCGTATTGCACAAAGTACATTTACTCGCTATATGAAGACTTCTTTATCCGTAAAGGAATATCTTTCACCTTGGTATCAATTTCTCACGGGCATAGAAATATTTGCCATTGCGAAGAAAATATGATAATACGAACATTAAGCGTGATTAATGAGCCGTGATCAAAAAAAAATACTTGAATAACAGTGACATTTGTTATCA
>JAYRWZ010000426.1:0-2144 GCA_041917875.1 Chloroflexota bacterium
AAACGGTCATATGTTCCGGGAGCCGAAGCCGCGAATATAAGCATTGTATCGTTTTTCGATAATACGGGAGTATGCAGAGAAACTCGTAAAATATCATCGGCTGTATTATTCAAATCAACCGTATAATGTAATGAGCCACTCGGTTGTGAAAAAAGTGTTTGGCAGGAAAGCGTGATACTTAACCAAACAAAAGCAAACATTATCTGTTTCATAAATAATAAATTCCCAAATTGAAGATTTTAGTGTATAAAAAATAAGGCGTAAAATTTTTAGTAAACGAAATATTTTTGATGTACATTGTCATAAAACTTACACGTTACCAAAAACAAGTAATGGCCAGAAATTGCACAATATCGGTATGTATGAATGCACAAAAACACTGATATGTCTCTGTTTTTTCATTGTGCTGTCTTAGATGGAGTTAAAACGTTCATATATTACTTTCAAATCATGAATCAATCGCACATTGTGTACTCTGATTGTATCGGCATTCGTATTCAATAACACTGCATGAAGCAAAGCCGTTGCCATATCGCGATCTTTTGGATTATGATAGCCCAATGCAGCCCCCAAGAACGATTTGCGAGAAATACCCAACAGCATAGGCACTTGAAGTTCCGCAAAGCGATGATGTTGTTGCAATAATGTCCAATTATGTTCGGCAGTTTTCCCGAACCCTATGCCCACATCCGCCATTATTTTTTTTACACCGAAAGATTTAGCCAAACGAATTTTATCGCGCAAATTTTGCATTACTTCGTTGAGGACATTTTTATAGGTGGGATTATCTTGCATGGATTTCGGTGTACCTTTCATGTGCATCAGAATAAGTGTTGCCGAATAGTGGGCAGCTAATTTAGCCAAACGCACATCATATTCCAAGCCACTTATATCATTGATGATAGTTGCTCCGGCTTGCAATGCGGCTTCTGCAACCGAATATTTAATGGTATCAATGGAAATCGGAATGGTGGGATTATGCTTTCTTATGGATTCAATAACGGGAATAACGCGTCGTAATTCCTCATCGGACGCTACGGGTTCTGCCCCGGGGCGCGAGCTTTCTCCGCCAATATCAAGAATATCGGCACCTTCGTCTATTAACTGTAAAGCATGAGCAATGGCATGCTCGGGAGTAAATGTCTCGCCACCATCAGAAAATGAATCGGGTGTGACATTGACGATACCCATAATATGCGGAAATTGTTTCATAGAATGCGGGGCAATAAGAATAAAATTACCTTTACTGTATGACACTAATCATTCGCAAGTATGACAAGCCGGCACTGCGAATATGAATATAATAATTACCCGAAATAACCGCACCATTGCAATCATCCACAAGATTCCATCGTACAATTTTGGGGATGTCATTGTCTATGATTTTTACTGATTCTCCGGCAGAGTTCACTATATGAATGGTATATTTTTCATTCATCATTGTGCAATCTATATCCACAAATGTATGTGCCGGATTCGGCATAATTGTCAAATTTCTATTGTCCGTCATTCTGTCATCAATACTTGTAATTGTTGCATTTTTCATAATGGTATCGCTGCCGAGAAAATAAATCGCCTTGTCGGAAACTTTCTTTTTAATTGCTTGAACAGAGTAGCGATACAATTTTGCATCTGTTACGGAATCATTGTAAAAAATTTCCTTTACAGGTACGGGAGTAATAAGAGAAAAAGATGCTTTGGGCAACGTTGAAGAAGTACGGTAAATAATATATCCTTCGGCATCTATGGATTTTTCCCAGCGCAAGGCTTTATGGGTCGGCAAACTTTCAATAGTAAGGTTTTTCGGTGGTTGCGGAGGAGTTAAGGAAGAACCATTCACATTTTGCTCCATTTGCAAAGTAGGGTCACCTAATAAAGCATTGTGCACACCACGTACACCGGCAGAAAGAATTACACCGTCGGGATATGTTTTATTCACAATAACATTTGGCACATAGCCGGTTTCGCCGGGCTGATTATTAATGCAAGCAATGGCATTATCACCTATGGTATAACCTACAGCCAATTTATGATAAAACCAATGCGGTCTGCCTGACCATGATACTGTTAAATTCATTCCTTCACTGCCCAAACTGCCTCGCAGTACATTGTCTTCGGAATCCCAATCGCCAAAATAGCTTCCA
>JAYRWZ010000427.1:0-3609 GCA_041917875.1 Chloroflexota bacterium
AATGTATTTAAAATGAATATTGCACCAATTAATCCTAAAAGCGATGTGCGATTTACCATTACATATATAGAGCAATTACCGTATGAATATGGTAAAATTAATTATAAATTTTTACTTCGTACAACGGGACTTTCGCCTTCTCCATTGGAAAGAGTATCTCTCAAGATATTTGCAAAAACATCGGCTATGATTCGAGAATTAGTATCACCAAGTCATGGCAATACACCCGAGAATAAAATAACAAAAGTATCAGATCGAGAATACTCCATTCAGTATGGTGATGAAAATTTTACACCGGACCGTGATTATACTTTACGATTTGAGTATCAGCGCGACGGTGTTGAAATGAATGTTGTCACCTATAATCCAAAAGTATCGGATTCTATTGGCAATGATGGCTTTTTTGCTACGACTGTTATACCTCCCGATAGTTTAACGGCAACTATAGGGGAGCCGCGAACCATAGTGTTTAGCGCCGATGTGTCGTCGAGTATGGAGGGTGAGAGAATAATTAAATTGAAAGAAACGCTTTACGAATTTTTGAAACGACTTCATAGTAATGATAAATTTAATGTCGTTGTCTTCAGTACAAATGTGGTTAAGTTTAAGCCCTTTTTAGTTAGAGCTACGGAAGAAAATATTGAAAAAGCAAAACAATTCGTCTATGGTATTGGAGCGGCAGGATTAACCAATATTGATGAAGCATTGACCGAGACTCTTAACTTAGATTTTGACAGCAGTGAAAATAATAGTGCAATTTTTTTAACTGACGGTATGCCTTCATGGGGTGAACTTGATATTACTAAAATTATTGCTTCATCAAAAAGAATAAATAACAATAAAACAAGATTGTATGTCTATGGAATAGGGAATGAACCGAGTAAGGAGTTTCTAAATGAACTTGCGTCTGCTCACGGAGGTTATGCTATGTTTATCAAAAACACTGATAGCATGTCTATCATAGTTCACAATCATTTAGAAAGAATTTCACGACCAATTTTAACGAATTTATCAATTGAGTATGGTGGTTTGCTGATTCATGATGTTTATCCTCAGAAATTACCCGATTTATTTTATGGTAATCAAATTACACATCTTGGCAGATTTAAGGATCCCGGCGAATACAATGTTACTTTAAGAGGAAATATTCGCAATGAACCGTTTGTATTGTCAAGGGTTATTTCTTTCGCTTCGGAGCAAGGCAATAAATCGGTTTCAAGAGTATGGGCAAAAACAAAAATTGATTTTCTATTGCAACAAATACAAAAATTTGGAGAGAAAAAAGAACTTGTTGATGCGATAATAGATTTGAGTACACGGTTCAATATACTCACGAAATATACAGCACTTTATGCGGATCCCGATGATAATACGACAGATATTGCTGAAAAGCAAAACCATAGTGAAAATTCATTCTTTACAGTACACAGTCTATCTCCTAATCCCGGCGATGGTAATATGTTCCTTTCTCTTGCTATTCACAGAGAAAATGCTTCGATGATAGTGGAAGTCGTCGATGTTCTAGGAAAACGAGTTGCACTTATCACACAAGATACTTATGGTGCGGGAGAACATACCCTCCGATGGGATGGCATTGATATGAATGGAAATAAAGTGCTTGCAGGTATGTACTTTGTCAGAATAAATATTAATAATCAGCAGTATATTACAATTCCATATATTATTCACTAATTTATAAATACTATCATGAAAACTATAGCAATAATATGTTTGTTCCTGCTTTCATATTCATCACAAGCAACAGGAATTCTTATCAATAAAAAAAATAATGAAGTAATATTACCGAAGAAAGTTACTATTCATACGGTGATAAATGATCAGGTTGCACAAACTGTATCAACACAAAAATTTAGTGCAATGTCGGTAGAAAAGAATATGTATCAATATGCATTTTCACTTAACCCAAAAGCAGTTGTCACAAAATTGGAATGGACTATAAAAGGGAAAAAATACAAGGCGACAATTTCGGGTAATCCTATGGATACCGTGCATACGGGAAATACTAATACAGGCGGTGGTCAAACTTTTCCCACAGCATTAAAACAATATCTTGCTAATTCCGGTTTTACGTTTTCTTTTAAGGATTCTCTTTCTCTTAAAGACACCGTAAGTATTGAGATAACCTATATAGAGTTACTTGAATATACAGCAGGTAAAGTTATTGTAATTTATCCTCTGTCATTGCAGATGTTTAATCCGAAAGAAATTGAATGTACATTTATATGCGATATTTCCTCATCAAGAAAAATACTCGACATACAAAGTACACAGTATCAGCCTGACATCAGACGCGATACCAACAGTGCAACGGTGAAAATAGAGTCTAAAAAACTGATTCCTCATCAGAACATTCGCATGGATTGTTGGTTCGATCGTAAAGATCTGGGTGTGGTATGTTTTAGTAATATGCCTTCGAAAGAAAAACAAGGGTATATGACTTTGATGATTGAGCCGAAAATTGAAGAGAACGAACAAAATGTCATAAAAAAAGTGTTTACTTTTGTTATAGATGTTTCCGGGAGTATGATGGGTGAAAAATTGGAAAATGCTAAAAAAGCCGTTCATTATTGCATAAACAGACTTAATAATCATGATGTATTTAATATTATTGCATTCAATGGCGGTACAAAAAAATTTCGTAATACCTTAGTTGAGGCAAGCTCAGATAATATAAACAATGCAAGAACATTTATTGACCAATTATATGCTGAGGGCGGTACTGATATACAAAATGCAGTGATGATGGGACTAATTCAGGACATGGATAATAAAACTGCAAATGTCATTATACTTCTTACCGATGGGCAATCGTCAGTTGATCAGAATACTTTAAAAGCTGCGAATAAAAAAAATACACGTATTTATGTGTTTGGTGTCGGCTCAGATGTTGATAAAAAAGTGTTAAATGATATTGCGATGAACAATAATGGTTTAGCAGAATTCGTGACAAATTCGAGTGAAACCGAAAATACAATTGGCAGTTTATATTCAAAAATACGAAGTCCACTTTTTAAGAATATTACATTACATTGGTCAAGATCGGGGATTAAAGAAGTATATCCGCTATTAATGCAGGATATATATATGGGTGAACAGTTAATAATTACCGGCTTATATTCTGAACCAGGTCCCATACAATTAACATTAAAAGCCGAAGGAAGAAATGCTAATGTTGAATTTACATATTCTTTTGTGCTTTCGGCAGATAGTTTAACTGATGAGTTTACTCCAAAAGTATGGGCTACATATAAAATTAATGAACTTTTACGATTGATGAACTCAGAAACCATAGGTTCTACGCGATGGAATGAATGGAAAAAAGAAATTATCTCATTGGGAATTCGCTATGGTATCGTCACAAAATTCACATCGTTTACCGATCTTACGACCGATGACGATGATGATGGAAATCAGACAACGTGGGTTCAAGAGTTTGAACAAGTATATCCTCAAGAATTACTCATTGCTCCTAATCCTGTTACCGGGAATGACCGTATTCGTATTGTAATCAATGATAGCGAAAATAATAGTGAATGTTCGGATATATCAATTGAAAATATGAATGGTATGAGCATGACATTACAATCA
>JAYRWZ010000428.1:0-2336 GCA_041917875.1 Chloroflexota bacterium
AAATAAAGTATTATTCACCTTTGAAGCGGCATCTCCGACTCCTTTTTCTCAAGACTATGTAGAAAAAACAGGATTTGAAACCTTGGACTCTACAGTATTTATCGGTTATAAATCAGTGTATGAATCTTCGGATTTTCGTCCTTTCCTTTTTATTGAAGGCGGTCCGATTTTTAATGGTAATTTCGACGGCGCAGGTGCAAATCCCTCCGTAAATTCCGGGGATTATTCACAATATTTTATTGGAGCAGGTGCAGGCGCACCATTACCTTTCGCTGATTTTATTACAGTCAGTATCGGTTATCGGTATATGCGTTTACATGTTCGCACGCCATGCCCGAGTTGCCCGCCGACACAAAGCGGCGATCCGAATAGTTTTTATTTTTTAAATACAAATACAACACATAATGCTATTCTTAAACTTGGATGGCGATTACAATGGTAAATACGGAGGAAAATATGAAAATACGTCAATGCTGCACATTTTTTGCTTCATTGTTTTCTGTGATTCTTTTCTTGTTGATCAATGGTTGCCAAAATGCTACCGAACCGACAAATATTATCGCGAACAATGGAGCCGATATAACCGTAACCGTAAAAAATCAAGCGAATAAAAATATCAATGTTTCTGTATTATGGAAATTATTGGACGGAAAAAATTCTGCAACGGAATTTCAACCTTTACGACAAATTCAAAATGGTAGTTTTCGTGAAGTCTTGCCAATTAACTTAACAGATACGCCCGCCGAGCAAGTACGTTTTGTCTTTTTAACACGCTATAATGGCGCAGATGTTGCAACGTATGCGGGAAGTTTACCCTATAATGGAAATTCTCGCTTCGATACTGTTATTGCATGTGGATTATTGCAAAAAGAAATAATATTAACACAGCAAACTCAACCTGTTTGTTGCAGAACGGTATTGCCGCCGCAAAATTTTGAGATAACAATTAACAGTCCTTTATTTTCGGCAGATACCACATACAGTACTATTGTTAATCTCAATGCACAAAGTCCTTGTGATGCTCCCATGACAATACAGCCACCGAATATTATTCCTGCTGATACTAAATTTGATACGAAAGCCAAAATAAATTCGCCAACGGGTTCTCAAATTGTTTCTCTGCCATTTACATTTACACCTGTAACCGGAACATCGGTGCAATGGATGATTATTTACAAAGATCCACCAACAACCATTACATCGTCTTCTAATCATACGGTGAATTTTGTATTGGCTTCAAGCACAGACCCACAGTGTATTACCGGTACGGGTACAATTGAACGAGAAACGATTGTTGCTACTAATTGTGACTGCCCATTTGCTCGCGACACTACGGTCGTATTTCCGCAACCACAATTACCCAGAGATGAAATATGTATAAATACCATTCCCAAAAAGGTTGTTATACCAATCCCTGCAATGAGCAATACTTCACAAGAGAATTGCCGTTTAGTTGTCACCATGCGTCAAAAAAATGGACATAGCGGAGTTTCGATTCTTAAATTTAATCGTGGTATCGAATTATTTAATGGTGTTGAAATACCTAAAGGAGAAACAGTTGATTCATTGTATGTTACAGTACAGACTACGGTAACGGGAATTATAGATGCTGAATTTATTTATGATATTCAAGTCATTAATGAAGATAATACTGTAAAACAATGTAATACCATAACAATTCAATACCGGGGCATCGGTAGTACAGGATTATGTAATATACTTCCTGCATCGTCGCTTTTTATCAATAATAATGTCAATAATATTGCTGAAATAATCACATGTGTTAATTTTACTTCTGATGGTAAAACTCTTATCATTGAAAATACGAGTAATTGTCCTTTAGATTTGACGCTTAACTTCAGCAATGCACGTATAGGATTATTTGGTGCATATATCAAAGACTCTTCCGGTAATTTTACCGATGTATCGGACACAAGATTTACCATAAAACCTAATGCAAGGCAAACATTCTATATTCGATTTTTCCCCATACTAAGTGATGTCTATCCAAGCGGTTCATGTTCGGGTGTGCAACCGATTACTGATTTTACGGGAACACTGACAATTACCGGTTGTACGCCACAAGTGATAACTCTTAAAGGTAAAGCAGATATTGATTGTTATTCAAAATTCAGCAATAGTATTTATCAACATGGTCAAGCAGATGGCTCAGCCAAAGTATTTCAAAATGTGTTACTTATATCAACAAATGGCGAAAGTATCACTCAAGCCGACAGAAAAAAAGATTCCTCGGCATTATTTGTCGATCGTTTTTCTATAACAGGTACCGCCCCCAATGGAACTGTAAACAGTGCGGATATCAGCAGCGGTGTGCC
>JAYRWZ010000429.1:0-2547 GCA_041917875.1 Chloroflexota bacterium
ATCGTATTACAGCGCGTAGTGAGCATAGGGAATCAATAAGAAAAATTCGTGGTTCATCGCCCGAATCATTATGGAGCCAATACATACCGTTATGGAGAGCAGAAGCTGCTATTCCAGATGCCTCATCAATGCTTTGAGGCATTATACATTTATCTTCTCGGGAGCCGAATACGGGTTGTGATTGCATGGCATAAGAGCATAGTACCATCACGGATAATGGAACAAATAAACGGAGGGTAAATATGCTTTTTTTCATAATTTATAGTTGCTTAGGAGAGTATTCGGTTATTGCTGAAAGTATTGCTGCACGCATGATTTTTTCATTTTTTACTGTTCGCTTTTGCAGAGTAATATGTATTGCCAATGATATAGCATTATGATGCACTGAACGTATGTCAATACGCAGAGATGCCGCGTCAAACTCAATAGTATTATATGGTAAACGAGAAGAAATATATTGCTGCAATTCCATTATATTTTTCACGCTATGCGGGTCCATTTCAGCTTCAATGATAACCGTAGATTCCACACAACGCGAATAATTAACTATACTTTGTGCCATAACATTGTTGTTAGGTATTACAATAACATCTCCGTTATCGCCAAGCAACTCCACATTAATAAAATTGATATTGATAACCTTACCGTGAACATTATTTATCGAAACTTCATCATGGATACGGACAATATCCGTAAACATAAGTATCATTCCGTTGATAATGCTTGTCACATATTCTCGGGTAACAATTGCTAAAGCAGCAGCAACGATACTCAAGGCAGTAAACAGTGCTTTCACATCAACATTAAATGCGCCGAGCAAAGAGATAAAAAGTATTATTGCACCAATAACCGAACTTATACGGCGAACACCAAGAGTAAAATTATTATTGGTGCGATCATGGTCAAAATTGTTTCTGCGAGCATACACACCCAAAACCAATCGCTTCACAATTGCAAGTATCAACAATCCCGTTGAGTATAAAAGTACGGCATCAAAGTACCGAGCAGGAATACCGTATTTTCGATTTAGATTAGGAAATTCCGCTTGAATATAAATCAGCAATACAAGTGCAATTATATACAAAGTTAATATGAAAATTCTGCGCATCATAATGTTTTTCTCTTCCGGTTTTTAGTCTTTTTTTCTTCTATCGTATAATAGCGAAGCTCACCGCCAAGTCCTTGTATTTCTTTGTTTTTACTGTCTTTATAACCACTCATAATGTTTTGTAATCGAGGATAGCATACGTCGGTGCATATATTGTTTTCATTATTTGTGATGAGAATACATTGTCTGTTGCCGCCGTCTTGTTTATTGAGTGCAAGTACGGCATGTCCGGTGGTTCCTGAACCGGCAAAAAAATCAAGTACACGCACATGACGCGAATTAGAATGCAACCCGATAAGAAATTTGATCAAACCCGTCGGCTTCGGATACTGAAATATGTCTTGGTGCAATATTGATCGTAATTCATTACTGCCGCTGCCGTTCATAAACTCACACAAACCGCGATACGGTATATATCGTCTGCGTATAATATCATTGTTGTCCACATATTGATATTGTTTAATATACACTTTCCATTGCCCCGATTTATTCTTTTTTTCAACAATAAACCCATGCTCTTTTCCCCATTCGTACTTTTGTTTGCTCCAGCGCCATGTGTTTGGTTTTCCTTCCGCTCCGCCGGCATACAATATAGTTCCGTCTTGCATTGTTATGGGGTAGTCGAGTGTTTTACTGTAACTTCCCTTGTAATCTAAGTCACGAAGATAGTATGTACCTCTGCGTCCCGAATATTCATCACTATATTTATATTTTTTATCTTTTTCCGTGTGAACTTCTTGTCGAGCAAATACTGTTTGTGCGGCATTTTTACCATAGCATAACACATAGTCAAATTCAATCGCTACTTTGTCGGTATCATGACCGGCACCGCTTTTGCAGCGTCTGACAATATTGACAATAAAATTATGTTCACCGAATATTTCATCCAATAATAATCGAAGATGCGCATGCTCATTATCATCAATCGAAATAAATATTATACCGTCTTCGGCAAGAAGGGAATATGCCAAGCGCAATCTTTTTTCCATAAATGATAACCATTCAGAATGCCGATATTCATGGGTATGACGGCGATAGGAATCTTTATAGCGAAAATCCTTGCTCCCGGTATTGTATGGGGGATCAATATAGATAATGTCAATTTTCTGAGCATATAATGCTGTCAATGCGCGTAAAGCCGGCTCATTGTCACTTTCAATCAATATATGATAGTTGCTGTCATTATGATATTCTTCCTCAGAGTTCAAATCAAGCGAAATTTGAGATAATTCATTGTTGGTGGAAGAATATTTTTTATATATTCTTCGGCTTTTATCTTCAACAAGGGTGGGTATCTGAATATCAGAGATTGAATTTTCAGCCGCCCCTTCCCAGACAAGCCCGTATTTTTTTGAGTGCTCGTGCTTACGTATATAGTCAATCAACTCATTTTTTGTCCATTTTTCATAGTTGTTCGGCATTGTGTTCCTTTTTACAAT
>JAYRWZ010000430.1:0-1919 GCA_041917875.1 Chloroflexota bacterium
ACGGCTGAAGTGCAGTTGTTCCCTGATGTTTACACACCCTTGCAGGGTATTACACCCACCGCTTATACAATTGATGTGGTAACACAGGGGTCTAATCGGCTTTTCGATTTAATGCAAAATACCGCAGTTGTTTATAAAAATCATCGTTGGATGGAACCTATAGTTATTACATCCTATGATGATGAAGATAATCAAAAAAAATGGCGTTATCCTTATCTTACATCCGTGACTGGTACAATTTCCTTTTTAAAAAGATTTCGTGTTGAAAAAGTACCCACGGAAAATGAATATCGCGTTTTTGATTTGAACAACACGGCATTTTACCCCAACAGCTCACAAATTTCAAGACAAAGAATGACAGATTTACCGAGAAATGGTTCTTTTATTATGCCGGATAATGACGGAGCATTGTATGCAAGGTTTGTATCGGCGGCTTACGATGAATATTTACCTGTAGAATTTGTGTTTGATCCTGAATTTCGAGGAGCATCAAAGAGAGATGTTTTTGTTGTCGGATCCTGTAACAATTGGAATCCTGATAGAAATTGGGTTATGTCGTACAATAAAGAAAAGCGTTACTATACCTTACGTGCTATGTTGCGCAGAGGTATGCATGACTATATGTATGTGACCGGTGAATTAAACAGCGATACAGGTATTGTTGAAAAATTAGATTATACCGAATATGAAGGTAATACGTCAATCTCAAACAATTCATATTTGGGTGTCGTATATTACAAAGATCAAAATTACGGGGGCTTTGATACTATTATTGCAATCGGCTCCTCTAATCCAAATGTTTCCATCCAACGCTAATTATTTATATACAATTATACAAGTATGAAAAAATATTCGACAATTTTAGAACTTATCGGTAAAACACCTTTGGTGGAATTACAACACATCAATAAAGGTGTACAAGCAAAAGTATTAGTAAAATTAGAAAGCATAAACCCCGGTGGATCAGTGAAAGATCGTATTGGAATTGCGATGATAGAGGCAGCCGAAAAAGACGGTAAGATAAAAAAAGGGGACACAATAATAGAACCAACATCGGGTAATACAGGCATTGGTTTGGCATTAGCTGCTCGATTAAAAGGATATAAATGCTTATTTGTGATGACAGATAAGGCATCGCAAGAGCGTGTGCGTTACTTGAAAGCATTGGGTGCTGATGTGATGATAGTATCTTCCGCTGCCAAAGCAAATTCACCGGAATATTATTTTAATACGGCATTGCGTCTTGCATCTGAAATTCCAAATGCGATAATGCTTAATCAATATGATAACCCTGCAAATCCGGGTATTCACGAACTCACAACAGGTCCGGAAATATGGGATGATACAGATGGCACTATAACCCATTTTATTGCAGGAATCGGCACCGGCGGCACAATTTCAGGAACCGCTCGATATTTGAAATCAAAAAATCCGAATATTAAAGTTATTGCCGCAGATCCTATAGGGTCTTCAATCAAGACATTCAAAGAAACAGGAAGATTAGTGGAAGCATTGCCATATTTGGTTGAAGGAGTCGGTCAAGAGAGGATTCCGGGCAATCTTGATCTGTCTTTAGTTGATGAAATTATCAATGTCAGTGATAAAGAATCATTTATGACAGCTCGCCGTTTGGGACTTGAAGAGGGTATATTTTGTGGCGGCTCTTCGGGTATGAATGTAGCTGCTGCCTTGCGTGTCGCTAAATTACTACCGGAAAATGCTGTTGTGGTTGCAATTATTTGTGATACCGGAGAACGTTATTTGACAAAACACCATTCCGATGAATGGCTTTCCGAGAAAAAATTGCTTGATGGTGAAAAAATTTCTTTAAAAAATGTAATAGATGCAAAAATTAGAAAGTCATTAACCCCTGCAATAATTTCAGCAACAGCAGATATGACAATAGGAGAGTGCTTGTC
>JAYRWZ010000431.1:0-3092 GCA_041917875.1 Chloroflexota bacterium
GTGTAAGTTACGAAAAGTTATTGAATAATAAATGGAATTGATTTTGTGGTATGTGGTGTCGTCAGACGACAAAGATAATATCCTTTGGCAAACTCAGTAATTGGTAATTCGATTCTATCGGTATATTCGATTTTTTTTTTGCATTTAAGTATAAAACCAAATAGTTTGAGATAGGTTAACGATGATATGCGCTATGTGATGTCATTCGTATCAATCATAAGATTATCCTTATTCACTTGAACGAGGTATAGAGTTCTATTCTTTTGTATATCGTTTTTTCCATAGATGAGATAATCTGTCAGCAAGATTTTTTTCAAAACCGGAATCGGAAGGATGATAGAGTACACGAGGTTCCATACCGACGGGGAAATAATTTTCTTCGATAAAATGCTCGGGGCTGTCATGCGGATATTGATATTGTTTGCCATACCCTTCATTTTTCATTAATCGTGTTGGGGCATTGCGTAAATGCAGCGGTACTATTGCCTGCTCACCGGAACGAATAATGTCTAATGCTTTTTCTATTGCCATATACGAGCTATTGGATTTTGGCGAAGCAGCAAGATAGGTGACACCATGTGCTAAGGTAATACGACATTCGGGCATACCCAAGAAATGGACAGCTTGATACACCGACACCGCAATTTGCAATGCCTGCGGATTGGCATTTCCTATGTCTTCACTTGCAAAAATCACCATGCGACGAGCAATAAATAAGGGGTCTTCACCGGCATCGAGCATACGAGCCAACCAGAGTAAAGCAGCATCAGGGTCAGAACCGCGTAATGTTTTGATAAAGGCAGAAATGACATCATAGTGTTGTTCTCCTTGTTTATCATAGCGTGCTGTTTTTTGTTGCAATGCCGCCGCCATAATATCATCGGTGATATGCAATGAGCCATCATCATGTTTTTCTGCAAATGAGAGTGCCAGTTCCAAAGCATTTAATGCACTGCGTGCATCGCCGCCACTGATGGCAAAGAGTGTGTTCCATGCGTCGAAGTGTAGAGTGTGTGCCGAGAGCATGGCATCATGTGTCAGCGCATGTGCAATAACGGTGCGGAGATGATCATCGGTTAAGGGCTGCAAACGATAGACTTGGCAGCGACTGAGCAAAGCACTGTTTACTTCAAAGGAGGGATTTTCCGTGGTGGCACCAATTAAGATAATAAAACCACGTTCCACGGCATGGAGTAAGGCATCTTGCTGGCTTTTCGTAAAACGGTGTATCTCATCAATAAACAGTATGGTTTTTTTTCCGGCGCGAACAGCTTTTTGAGCAAGCCCAATAGCTTCACGCACTTCTTTGACGCCG
Source organism: Chloroflexota bacterium (assembly GCA_041917875.1). Taxonomy (GTDB): domain Bacteria; phylum Bacteroidota; class Ignavibacteria; order Kapaibacteriales; family UBA961; genus UBA2353. Next base: position 1,316 of record JAYRWZ010000431.1, read on the forward strand.
GCTTCCACCGCTGAGATTCGTATGAAATGATAGCCGACTTCATGAGCCAATACATGTGCTAATGTTGTTTTTCCCGAACCCGGTGGTCCCCACAAAATGACGGAACGCAACCATCCGCCCTCAGCCATTTTCCTTAGTGGAGCATGAGTGCCGACAAGGTGTTCTTGACCTATAATTTCGTCAAGTCTGCGCGGGCGCATTCTGTCCGCAAGTGGAGATAATGTCATATCATGGTATGTGTTGTCCTGAGATGCTGTATCGGTAAATAGTGAATCCATAACGATATGTCAGTGATTGATATATCCTAAATTACGTCATTTATGTATAGAGTCGAAAAAAATGTTTTATTCGCAAAATCATACAACAATCTTCGATAATCTCCATCTTAGCGAAAAAAACGCTTTTCTATGATGTAATTTTGCCAAAATTTATAGAATGAATATGGAATCATCAATTTTGATAGCCGTGCCGAACAATCCCGTATATAATGTTTTTGTGGAGCATTTTACCGAACAAGTCGGCGCGCATCGTTTTCGCTTACTTCGCACTACGGATGATCAGTGTGCCGAACTGTTATTACACAATCGTGTGGAAATTGCATTTATTACTCCTTTGGGTTATGGAAGTGGGGTGACAAAAGCGGATTATCGAGTTATTCCTTTATATGCTTTTATGTCTCATGGATTTACGGGTTTGGGTTCCGTATATTTTAATCCCTCATTAAAAAATATTACTACTGTCGGGACGCTCAATAAAAACTCATTTATGACGCATGCGGGTCAGCTCATTTTATCGGAAAAATTCGATATTGACCCCACGGTACACGAACAAACACAAGCCACGGTGGACGCATTGTTGGCGAGCAATGATGCAGCCATAGCATGGACAAATGAAGATCATCGTGAGGCATCGCTCGATATATCGGAAGAGTGGAAAGATTCATTCGGTTTGCCATTATGTATGGGGTTTTGGGCTTGTCGTCCGGATGAATTACCGGAAAATATTGCCGAGATATTGAAGGGATTTAGTGGTAAAACCACAAGACAATTATTCACCGATGCAGAGCATATACCCCATGAAGAAGATGCCGATTTGGAGCTTGAATCGCGGGTGGGTGCGCTAAGTTATGAATGGAATGATGAATCGGAGTCCATTATTGCAACGACATTGGAAATTTTATACTATCGTCAGAAAGTGTCGGCAATCTCGGCGGTGAAACTGTGGGAACGTGACTAAAATCCCGTAACAAAAGCCGAGTCCAAGCACTTGTTTTTGTGTTTTGTCGGTTGAATTGTTGGTTGTGCTACGGTGGTTGCGTACTTTTGCACTACAAAAACAGTCATTACGTTCATTGCGAGCGTAAAACGAGACCAATGTGAACGGTCAAAATGCCGTCATACTAATTTGATATTCCATTTTCACTGTATTATACGTGAGAGACATATATGAGATCACTTTCCAATAATCTGGCAACAATTGAAAGAGCACAGCGCCTGCGTCAACAAAAAATTACGCAGGAGTTAATGGATAAAGACACAACGGTGATGTTTGAAGACCCGTTGGAAAATGATATGGTGCTCAATATGGGTCCGCAGCATCCGGCGACCCACGGCGTTTTGCGTATTCTGTTACGTCTTGATGGTGAAACCATTGAGAAATGTGTGCCCGAGTTAGGATATTTACATCGCGGTTATGAGAAAATTGCGGAAAACATGACCTATCATGAATATATACCGCATACCGACCGTTTGGACTATATGTCTCCGATGTCTAATAA
>JAYRWZ010000432.1:0-3713 GCA_041917875.1 Chloroflexota bacterium
CTTCTGACGGCTTGAGTATGACATATCCTTGGACTACAAGAAACCATCATGCACATCTTCAAAATCACAATAATCCTTTGATTGTCGTATGCATAATCGAATTTTATCACTACAGTATGACATATTTATACTCAAACCGAAGACTTTCTTATTATCAAAATGCGTTTACATTATTGAAAGTCATGTTCATTATCATGCACATCCTCAAAATCACTGTAATCCTGTTATGCTTTGTGAATATTAGCGATTATGCATTTTCATAAAGTGTTGTTTACCCAGAGAACATAATTTTTCATAATCTTCCGGTGAATTATATATTTGTGCAGAAATTCGCCACCAGAGTTTACCCCCGAAAGGAATAATTGGTATTTCGATGCGATACTTATTCCAAAGTTCATCATGGATTCTGAGTACATCTTCTAAAGTGGCTTCACCTTGTATGGGGCAAGGTAAAGTTGCCATATATCCCAGCATCGAACTTGGCGCAGGCGGTTCAATTTCCCATTCTTCACACAAATAATCGCGAATTTTCAGTAATAATGAATGATTATGGTCATTGATTTTTTGGAAGCCCCATTTGTTGTAATATTCGATAGCGGCGGGTAAGGTTAAAAATGGGGAATAATCTTTGGTGCCTACAAAATCAAATTCTTGCGCATAGCCCATTTCATAACCATGGGAAATTACTGTGGGATGCGTTTCGGCTTGGCGTTCGGGGTTTGCCCACAAAAAAGCGCAACCTTTGGGTGCGAAAAGCCATTTATGACAATTACCTGTGTACCAATCAGGAGCTAAATCGTGTAGTGATACATCCAGCATACCAGGGGCATGTGCTCCGTCAATGAGAATGGGAATTCCTCGTTTCCGACATTCTTGGATAATATCTTCCACAGGAAATATTATACCCGTAGCGGAGGTAATGTGATCGAGGACTACGAGCTTTATGTTGTCATTGAGCCGGCTGATGAGCGGTTCAATCACTTGGCTATTATCATGCAATGGAAAAGGTATTTCGGCGCAGATGACTTTAACATTGGTGCAATGATGAGCATAGCGCAATGTATTGAGGACTGCGCCATAACAGTGGTTTGTGGTAAGAACGGCATCTTGGGAAGTCCATGTTGTCATCAATGAACGTATGACGGCATTGCATCCCGAAGTGGCATTATCCACAAATGCGATATCATCGGGATTCGCACCAATAATCGGTGCTAACTCTCGTGCACTTGTACGCATTCCGATAGGTAAATCCTTAAGAAAAAAACGTATAAGTTGTGATTCCATAAGCTCTTGCCATTGTCTTTGAACAGCAATGACACTTCGAGGACATGCTCCAAAAGAACCATTGTTCAAAAAATCCATACCTTTTTCAAGAAAAAAGTCTTTAGCTGTTGCATTCATACTGTTATGTTACGTTGAAGTGAAATAATGGTAAAAGTACCGTATTTTTACGAAAGTTTTGCATAACAGCAAAAAAAGTAGTGTTCACTTTCATTCTTTTTCGTCGGAAACATGTCATGCTCAGATTCTTATTTTCTATTTTCACAGTGGCTTTTGTTCAACTATGGCAACCTATCGTCTTAAGTGCCGCCACTCCCAAATTGGTCATAGTTCTCTCGTATGATCAAATGCGAGGCGACTATATAGAACGTTTTCGCTCGGTATTTTCCAAGAATGGATTTGTACGGCTCGCGGATGAGGGTGCTCATTTTTCCAATGCCCATTATTCGCATGCATCAAATGTAACATGTGCGGGTCATGCAGTATTAATGACCGGCTGTAATCCTTCGAAAACAGGCATAGTGAGTAATGACTTTTTTGACCCCGAAACACAGTGTGCATGTTATTGTGCCGAAGAACCGGATTCGGCGCATAACCATGAAAAAAAGCCCGCTCCGACAATGTTGTTAGTACCAACGCTTGGTGATTATGTCAAAGAAAAATATCCGGATTCCAAACAAATCGCAATAGCAATAAAAGACAGGGCTGCTATTTTAATGGCAGGAAAAAAGGCAAGTCATGTCGTATGGTTAGATGATAAAACAGGGAGATTTACAACATCCGAATATTATCGAATGCCGGCATGGATGGATGAATGGCATCGAGAACATCCGGTGTATTCATTTTTTGGTAAAACATGGAATACGATGCTCGATAATTCTCTAGGTTTTGCAGATACTGTTGTGTATGAAGGTAAAATGCCCGGAGGCGACAATGTATTCCCACACACTATTCCCGACAGCGGCAATAATGCAGTGTATGCTTTTGCATGCAGTCCTTACTCGGTATCATATTTATTTCAAACAGCACGTTATGCGATTGAACAAGAAAATATGGGAAAAGATTCACAACCCGATATAGTATATCTCGGAATTTCCACCACGGATTTAACAGGTCATATTTTTGGTCCGGACAGTAGGGAAGTACAAGAATTATATGTACATTGCGATTCTGTGCTTGCAAATTTTGTTGAGTATCTTGATGAAACTGTCGGCAGAGAAAATTATGTCGTGACGCTTTGCTCCGATCATGGAGTGGGACCTATTCCGGAACTTATCGCCAATGCTAAACCGGTGGGTTATGATGCAGGGCGTGTATCCGTGACGACGATGAAAAAAATATTGTCTGCAGAATTACGCAATGTATTTCCGGGTAAAAATACCGTAGAACCGATAGCAAGTATGCAACCACCGGCATTATTCCTTAATAAGGATTATTTTAGCGATCCGAGCGAATATAAAAAAGCGAAAAAACTATGTCTCGAATTTTTAACGAATTACAATGGATTACAATTCGTTGCTTATACAGAAGATATAGTTCAAGGAGAAAACAAACAAGGTTGGGAAAATGTGATTTTTTCCAGAATAAAAAACAGCACACACATACAGCGTTCCGGAGATATAGTTTTTTATCCGAAGCAATACTGGATATATGGTTCAAACCCCGCTTCTCACGGCACACCGTATGATTATGATACTCATGTGCCTATTGTATTCTTTGGTGGCGGTATCCTCACGAAAAAATCTGATGAACAGGTCGCACCAATTGACATAGCTCCGACACTTAGCTCATTATTGAAAATTACAATGCCTGAAAGCGAAGGCAAAAATCTCTCTATAAACGAATAAAAAAATGAATTTAGAAAAATGTTACGATATGTTGGCTGAAGCGCAGCAATTGTTCTTACAGAATAAATATGAGGCGACTAAAGAAATACTGTTTTCGATAGAACGCTATATATACAGTATAGAAAAAACAGAAGAATATCATAAGCCGGAAATTGAGAGAAATGGTATATTTTATCATGCGCAGTGTTTGATATTGCGAGGGCATATTTCTTATCGTTACGGTGATTTACAGTCATCTATCGAATATTACAAACAATCACAGAAGATATCACAAGGGCATCGTTTGAAATGGCTATATGGTAAAGCACTCGGGAGTATGGGCAGCGCATATTTGATTATATGTGAATATGAGAAAGCTTTAGAATTTTACACAAATGCATTACCCTACTTTGACGAGCTGCCACGCAGAAACGAATATGCAAAAGTTCTTGGTAATATAGGAAATTGTTATACATATCTGTCTGATTTTTCTCAGGCAATATCTTATCACAAAAAAGCATTGGCTATTCATGAAGAATTGGAATTAAACGAAGATATAGCCAGAGAACTTGGCAATATCGGAAATATCTATTTTAATATGGAGGA
>JAYRWZ010000433.1:0-1607 GCA_041917875.1 Chloroflexota bacterium
CATAATGACGAAAAGGGTGCAGACGGTTTTATTAAATATGACGGTAATAAATCTGTTTACTTTCGAGTAAATACCACAGAAGAGATCATAAAAAGAATAGCTGTTGGTTTAGAAGTGGAATTTAAAATATTACCAGCGACAGATAATAAAAAAGAAAAAGCGGTTCAATTGAAGGTAAACGATTGACACATCCTTTACAGTCAAACACATCGGCTATATGAACTCACTACAAGACTGAAACTAAATGAGTGACTAACGGACTATGAGAACAGAAAAACACCGTACAACATCAATATCACAGCCACAATCCTTCGACACATTCTTGCTGATGTGATATTCTCTGTAAAGCAAATAATATTGCAAATGCCCTCTTATTCTTTGACTATAGACAATATCCTCTCTTTTCTTTTTTTTACTGCTAAATGTTCTATATACGATTCCAATGGTCTGAACAATAAACCCGCACCAAAGCGAAGGAAAACGCCTAATATTGCAGAATTGGTAATTGCCTCAATAATAGGATCAACCAACACTTCAGATAAAACAAATAATAGAAACAATGATGCCATCACAATAGTGCGAGCCAAACGCGAAGCACCAAGTTCTGCCAAATCAAGTAATGCTTGGCGCAATGTTTTATTCGCAGCACGAATTTGTTCCTGTTGCTCCAAAAGCTGTTCATTTTGCTCGCTGATGCGCGTATTGCGTTCAGCTAATTCTATTTTTTCCAAACGATAAATTTCTGCATCACGCAAAGCCAATTCTCTTTCGGACTCCGCAATAATGCGCTCTTTGTCTTTAGTGGCTATCTCCCTTTCCGCTTTGAGTGTGCGTAAATGACGCGCCGCCTCATTGCTTATAAATTTTTCACGTAAATCCGTACATTGTTTTTGATAGTGCAATGCCTTATCATATTTCCCCTGTACCTCAGCAATTTCGGCTAAAGTACCCATAATATCCGACGTGGTAATATTATGTTTTTTTATATTCTCTTCTGTTCTTTCTATATACGCACTAATTGCTGCTTCATGGTGATGGGATTGTGTCTGATTGTCTATTTTTTGCATAATAAATGCAATCGCTGCAGTGCATTGTGCAATAAATTGCGGATGATGGAACTGTTCAATTATTGTGAGACACTTTTCATACAATGCCAATGCATCCGTGAGTTGCTGCAATGCTTCAAGTGCTTGGGCTTTATTAAATAATGCAATACCGGCAGAAAGACGATTACCTGCGGCATCATAAAACCGGTAGCACAAATCGCTGTGTTCGAGTGCTTTGTCATACTCTTTTTTTCTTGTATGAATAATCGTCAATGTATTATGATTTAAGGCCTGAAGTTCTTTGCTGCCAATTTCTTGGGCAATATGCAGCCCTCTTTGTGCAAAATCAAAAGCATCATCATAATCTTGTAATTCCGAATAAGCAATGGCTATATTACCATAACTGATACATTTTCCCATAGTGTCATTATTGTGTTCATGCAGAGCCAATGATTTTTTCAAATAATCAATGCTTTGTGCAAGGTCGCGCATCTGATAATATGCAACGGCAAGATTGCTGTAAGAAGCGGCTTTTGCATGAATCAAATGAAATTCTTCGGC
>JAYRWZ010000434.1:0-4433 GCA_041917875.1 Chloroflexota bacterium
TTCATTGCGACTATCGTTTCCGGTATAAGTGGTTATTGGGCAATTGCATTTTTATTGAAGTTCTTAAAAACTCATAGTATGATACTCTTTATTGTCTATAGAATTATCCTTGGATTATTCATATTTGCATTTGCAGTGTAGCGCGTGGTTGTCTTTATTCATTCAACAATTTATTTTCTTTTACGATGTTGCACGAAATCAAACTGTTATTCAGCCAAAAAGAATTTTCTTCTGCTGAATCTAAATGCCTTGAATATATAGAATCGGTACAACCTGATCAAAATTTGACGATTGAGGAGTGCCATATATATGAGTTTCTCATACAATCGGCAATAAAAAATAAAAATCATGATAATATAAAGACGTACATCGGTGTTGTTACGCATCGTTTAACTCATGTAAACCATGAAATTCATCGCAGAGAGTGTTGCGAGCTGATGAAGATACTTGCAGAAGTACACAGAGTAATTTCAGAGAAAATTACTGCAATAAATTATGCTGTAACAGCGTATGAATATTCTTGTAAAGTAAACGATAATCAGTTGATAATGGATTGTGCTCAAAAATCGGCTTATATCTATAATCAAATCTCGGATTATAAAAACGCACTGCTCTTTTATAATATTGCACTTGATGCCGGCGGAAAGACACAAAATACTGAAGCAATAGCGAAAATCATAGGTAGCATGGGCGGCGTATATCTGATGCTCAGTGATTATTCAACGGCTTTAGAATACTTTGCAAATGCCTCAAACAAATTACAAAATACACATGACTTTTTAAGTCAATCATATTATCTTGGTAATATAGGTGTTGTTTATGTCCGTCTTAATGATTATCCGAAGGCGGAGTTCTATTATAATAAAGCTTTGCAAGTCGCTGAAACTAATGATTTACAACCTGAAATTGCCAGGCATTATGGCAATCTTGGTAATGTTTGCGCATTTCAAAACCAGTTTGAAAAAGCCATTGAGTATTATCGGCGTTCTTTAGAAATTAGTATTCAATGTGATTATCATGCCGGTATTCGTCGAATGTATGGTAATCTTGGTTCAGTATATCTTTCAATCGGAAATTACGCAGAATCATTTTTGTATTTTCAGAAGGCTTTGGGTTTAGCGGAAAGTCAAAACTCAGTATATGGTATTGCTATGCAATATGGTAATTTGGCAAAACTCTTTTGTGAGAAAGCATGGGAACAATATTCGATAGACACCGGTTTGGAGTATGCTAAAAAATCCGAGGAAATATTTCGAGAACTCGGAACAAAAGAGGAATTAATGAAAGTCTATGAATTGTTGTCAAATATTTTTGTTGTTCTGAAGGATTGGGAGTTACATTCTCATTATCGGAAATTATATTATGAACTTCAAAAAGAAGTATATGCAGAAGAGACTAAGCAGAAACTACAAAATACGACTCTGGTGTTGATGGAAAAGCAGCAGCAAATTTTGACGCAAAAAAATGCTGCTTTAGAGAAACTGCTAAAAGAGAAGGATGAGTTTTTAAGCATCGCTTCACATGATTTAAAGAATCCTCTTCACTCTATTCAGCTCATTGCTCAATATTTAATGACATATCCCGATGAAAGTGTTGCAGAACGTGAACAAATGTATGTCGATATTTTGAAGAGTTCGAAGAAAATGTTCGCAATAATTTCAGAGTATCTGAACGCTCATCGCGGAGAATCATTTGATACAATTACGGAAATGAAGCATTATACATTAAACACTTTGCTGTCGAATGTTATTCACAATTTTAGGGTAACTGCTCAAGAAAAGAATATTACGATTGTCGTAGATAATGTACCTGATTCACTTTATGTGTATTGCGATGAGAATAAATTTATTCAGATCATGGATAATATTATTTCCAATGCCTTAAAGTTTTCTCCGTTCCATTCTGAAATCTTTGTTGTGTGTTCATTCAAAGAAGAAAAGATAAAAATTGAGGTTCGTGATAATGGTCCCGGACTCACGGAGAAAGACAAGGAACAATTATTTGCAAAATATGTGACATTATCTGCCAGACCAACTAATAATGAAAATTCGACAGGTCTCGGTTTATATATAGCTAAACAATTAGTTGAAAAAATGGGCGGCATAATTTATTGCCACAGTAATTATGGCAACGGTTGTTCTTTCTTTATTGAACTGAGCGGATATCTTTCATAAACTTACTGTTGAATAATAATCGGTAATGTAGCAAAATATTTGCCTGCTTTATAAGAAATGAGGTAAATCCCTTCTTGTAGTCCTATTGTCGGGATATATGCTCTATATGTGCCTTGTTGTGTGGAAGCATTATCTATCGTATAGATTTCATGACCAATCACATTGTGTAAGGATATTGATGTTGGAATTTCTTCAACTGAAGAAAAATCTACAATAATGTACCCGGTATTCGATGGATTGGGGCTAACAGATCGAAGCTTCGATTCATAGAGTTCAACATTCAATGTTCTAATCTCACAGCCAAATGGTTTTATTGTAACTGTGCTTTTTGTTGAACTGGGATCTATGCATCTATCACCGATGGTAATTGATTCGAAATTTATGTTTGGTTGAAGTGTATTACCGATGACCAATGTATAGTCTAATGTTGCAATCGGATTTTTGATGCCGTTACGACAAGCCGTAAGCGAAATTATTGCTGATGAATCATTTGAAGTATATTGTACAGAACAATTTACGGAGTGTACTTTTATTAACTCAAGAGCTGTTTTTTCGTTATTAACTACAATAGAAATTGTTTTATTTCTTGCTGTATCAAGAACAATAGTATTATCAACATTAATATCAATAGAAGCAGTGGTGCCGACTGTTTGAGGTATTGATGATGGTTGTAAAGAAAAGATGACCGGATTTCCTTCAACAATAACTGTGATTTCCACACTGTCTTTCGTGCCACATGAATTCAGGGCATAAATACGTGATTTGTAAATTCCCGGACTTGCACCTTTAAATTCGGTAACAAACATCGTACTGTCATTCGCTTTAACCAAACTTGTATCAATCGGAAAAGTAAAAAGTGAATTATCGCTGCTTAGCTTTAATCGCGAGCCGATTGTGCCGGAATTTGATACTTTTATTGTTCGGCGAACCGGTTCATTGGCACATATAGTCGTGTCTCTTGCACGCTCAAGGTTTATTGAAGGTGTGCCGACCCTCACCATTAATGGTTGTTTGATTGTATTTCCACAAATATCGGTTACGGAAAGGGTATCGCGATATAAACCGGGTACAATATTTCCGGAGAATCGCACAGATGTCATTGTATCACTATTGGATTGAACAGAATATGAAGTTTTCTGTGGTCTGAAACGTGATGTTTTAGTAGTCAGCAAAACATTTCTCTCAATCATGTCATCATTTTTAAGTGCAAAATGTAGTGCTAAAGTATCATTAGGGCATGCCTCTAAAATATCATTTGAAGAAATCACGCTCAGACTATTAGGATTGATGACATAGACCCACAAACTATCACGCGTTGTGCAACCATTTGTGTCTGTTACAATCACTGTGTACATGGTATTTACCGGTGGTTTCGCTATTGGGGAGCGTACCTTATCGGAGGATAATCCAAGCGTAGGAATCCAACGATAGGAAATGAGTGAGTCTTGAGAAACAATGGACAGTATCACGGATGAATCGGGACAAATAATATTTTTTTTCTGTAATGTTATTGATGGTGGTAAATAAGCTCTGACTTCGACACTATTAATTCCGGTGCATCCACTCAAATCAATTACTTCTATGGTATAGATTCCACTTTCTGATGTGGTGTAACGCGATGAATTGGCTCCGGGAATGATAGTATTATTTTTCTTCCATTGATAGGTACGATAGCCGGCACCAACGTCTAAGGTGACAAAACCGTTTTCGGCACAGAAAGATAATGGACCATCGGCATTAATTTTGGGAGATAAAGGTAGGATACCGACTTGAATTTTTGTTACAAAGGCATCTTTTTTTGCTTTGTACGATGTTTGCGATGGGAAATTAGCGGAGGTCGTGTAACCAACAAGCATCACCGCACCGGTAGAATCAACCGTAGCTGACAGACACTTATCATCAGATGTCCCCCCCAAATATGTTCCATAAACAAATAAATTTCCATCAGCATTTATTTTCGTGAGAAAACCGTCAAATTCACCACGTAATTGGTTTTGCACGGGATCATCACTTATTGGTATATCGTTTGAATTTGTATAGCCGCTTACATAGACAGCAAAGCAGGGGTCAATACTTACACTGCGGGCATAATCATCATTAGTGCCGCCAATGAAGCTGCTGAATATAAAACGTCCGCCATTGGGTGAGAGTTTGTAACAGAAAGCATCTGTTTTACCATTGTAAGATGTATCGGCAGCAATGACAGTAATTGGGAAATTGCCTGAATTACTATTGCCCACAACATAGGCATTATCGAAA
>JAYRWZ010000435.1:0-4836 GCA_041917875.1 Chloroflexota bacterium
CTTGCGGTGTGTTTTATCTTGTTCTCACTTCACACCGCCACACGCTCGTCTGTGCAGCCGGGCAATGAGTATGAGACCACTTTAGTCAATGACAGCATTACTATCTATCGCAATAAGTTTTCCATACCGCATATCATCACCAACAATGATGCGGACGGTTATTTTGCATTGGGGTATGTACATGCCCAGGACCGATTATGGCAAATGGACATAGCGCGGCGTGCGGGCAAAGGTCAATTAGCACAAATACTTGGTAAAAAAGCACTTGCTACCGATAAATTCATGCGTTCATTTGATATGCACACACTTGCCAAACAGGAGTGGAAGGCGGCTGGCAAACAAGCGCGCACTATCATGGAAGCATATAGTAAAGGCATTAACTATTTTCTTGAAGAAAGCAATGGTGCTTTGCCATTCGAGTTCGGTGCATTGGACTATAAGCCCGCCCCATGGGAACCGACGGATTGCCTTATCATAGGCAAGATGATGTCTTTGGAATTGAGTATGAGTATATGGGCTGATATTGCCTTCGGCGAAATTGCGGCTTTGATGGGAACCGAGCGTGCTAAAGACTTATTGCCTTCATATCCGGCAATGGGTCCTGTTATAATACCATCGGTCTATGCTCCGGCACAAACACCAACACATAAAGATACCATTGCTCATGCATCGTCGTATCCTCAAAATAAAAAAACACAGAGTTTAATGGCTGCTATGGGGACGATTGCCGACACTGCTCGCTCTTATTTAGGCATTCGCGGCAGTGGCAATGGCAGCAATTGCTGGACAATGAAAAAAAACGGACAACCTAAATCGGGAACTATTTTGGCAAATGATCCGCATTTGACTTTATCATTACCGGCTCGATGGTATCCCGTGCATTTAACCACTCCAACAATGAATATCGTGGGAATGACTTTGGCAGGTGTGCCTGTATGTATTGTAGGACGCAATGATAAAATTGCATGGGGCATTACGAATATGATGGCGGATGATTTTGATTATTTTGTCGAAAAAGTTGATTCAACAAACAATAATTATTATTTCGATGACAAAGGAGCAAGAAAAAAATTCACGTATCGGCGTGATACTATACTTGTGCGTGACGATGAACCGCTTATTTATGATATACGATTTACCACACGCTCGGCTGTTATTTCCGATGCACATTTATTTTCCAATACCGAACAACTTTTATTGATAGGCGACAGCAAAAAACAACATTATTTTGTGAATAATCGTGTTTTGACATTCCGATGGACTGCCACATTTGCCACCGATAATATAGGCGCATTGGCAAAAGTGCATCGCGCAAAATCATGGCGTGATTTTACGACGGCATTACAGGGATGGGGTGCTCCTGCCTTAAATTTTGTTTATGCCGACCATTCGGGCAATCACGGCATTGTTCCGGCGGGGATGTTACCCAAACGCGGCAATGCTTTGCCTTTTGTGCCGGCAATGGGATGGAATCCGGGAACGGATTGGCAAGGAATATGGGGAACGGGTATAGTGCCGACAGCATATAATCCGCCGCGACGATTTATTGCTGTCACGAATAATAAAGTGACCGATAATGATGATGTTTTTATCACAAATTGGTGGGAACCGTCCTCGCGTGCGGAACGGCTTCATCAGGCATTGTCCCAATTTGATGATTACGATGTGCGCGATGCCCAGTTTTTGCAACAAGACGTTATATCACCGTATGCAAAAATGATGATGAAAAACATTGTTCCCATATTACAAAGTAAAAGAAAATATTTGACCAAAGATGCCGACTCTGTGCTCACACTTTTGCAACGCTGGGACGGATTGATGGGTGCAGGCAGATGGCAACCTGCGGTTTTTTCTTTATTTCAAGATGAATTGATACGCAGCACTTTTGCCGATGATATGGGAGAACGCCTATTTCGCCAATATTCATTTATTGCTAATGTGCCTGTCCGAAAAATTGCGGAATTATTACAAGATAAAAAATCACCGTGGTTTGATGATAAAAAAACCGCACATAAAGAAGACCGTGATGAAATTGTCTTTCAAAGTTTTGTTCGCGCTGTACGTCGTGCAAAAAATCTGTCATCTGACGGTTCGGTTTTTTCGGCAGAATACGGCTCTTTGCATAAAGTATCGTTGCTGCATATTTTCAGCAGCAATCCTTTATTGGACAAAATAGTCACGCATGGTCCATTTGAAACCGGCGGCTCGTCCACAACATTAAATAATGGTGAATGGCGTGTTTTTGACCCCTTCAAACAAGTACTGGGAGCAAGTATGCGTTTTATAGCCGATATGGAAGATTCTGTGGTCTATACGGTCTTACCCGGCGGCATTTCGGGCGAACCATTGTCAGCACATTATAGCGATCAGATACAATTATGGTTAAAAGGCGGCTATGTGAAAGTGCCCATAGAGCGAGCACCTTCCATTGGTGAATCATTATTTGTGACTATTATTCGTGAAACAGAGTGATAATATCATTCATTCGACACAATAATGGATTTCCTTGTATATTTGAAGAAAGATAAACGGAAGACATGAAAATATCACAAGATACGGAAGCAGCTCTCGATTTGCTTGCATCGTCGCAGGGCGAATTACGAAAGCGCAATGATTTAGCCACTATCCTTGAAATAGCGGCGGACAATTCTCTTATTGCAGAAATCCATGATTTGACGCTTCATGGAAAAAACACATGGTCATGTTATGGTATTGTGCGGCGTATGTCTGCCAACGATGAGGGCTATCAGCGACTTGAGCAAGAATTTATGACTAATCTGAACAGCTTACGCAGCGATTTGCTCCGCTTTAGTGAAATATTGCCTGCCATAGAACAAGAGCGTTTTACAACGATTTATTTGGGTATGACACGCGGCACTATCCGCAATCTTGTGGACTTGGCGCATGACCTTGCCGCGCTGAAAAATGTGCAAAACAGCAGCAAATATGGCGACGCAACTCCGGAGTAAATACCGTTTTCCTGATTTATTTATGGGCTAAACATGAATACTCAGCCATCAAACCGTAATTTTGCATCCACTATCGTATTATTTTATCATTACATCCTTGCATGAAAAATTTTCGTAACTTCTGTATTATAGCACACATAGACCACGGCAAATCCACACTTGCAGACCGTTTGCTCGAGTTCACGGGGCGTGTTTCCAAACGTGAAATGGTCACTAATCAAATCCTTGATGACAATCCATTGGAACAAGAACGCGGCATCACCATCAAATTACACGCAATCCAAATGGAATATAAAGCCAAAGATGGCGAAACCTATATTCTAAACCTGATAGACACTCCCGGGCATGTGGATTTTTCGTATGAGGTGTCACGCTCGCTAGCCGCATGTGAGGGGGCATTGTTAGTTGTGGATGCCACGCAAGGTGTTGAAGCGCAAACGATCAGTAATCTGTTTTTGGCTGTGGATGGCGGCTTGGAAATTATCCCTGTTGTCAACAAAATTGATTTGCCCAGTGCCGTGACCACCATTGATGGCGTAAAGCAAGAAGTTTCCGATTTATTGGGATGCACCGAAGAAGAGATGCTGCTGGCTTCGGCTAAACAAGGCATAGGCATCGAAGATATTCTGGAAGCTATTGTAGCACGTATTCCTGCCCCGAAAGGCGATCCGAATGCTCCGTTAAAAGCATTGATTTACGATTCTATTTTCGATTCCTATCGCGGTGTGATTGTCTATATGCGCTTGTTTGAAGGAACCTTGCGTGAAAAGGACAAAATTTTGCTCATGGCAACCAATCAACAATATGATGTGGAGGAAGTGGGCGTGCTTTACATGAAACGTGAACGCACGGGCGAATTGTCTGCCGGTAATGTGGGCTATCTGACCGCCGCCATTCGTAAAGTGCAAGACACCAAAGTGGGCGATACCGTCACCTTAGCCAATAATCGTTGCGATGAACCGATTTCAGGATTTAAAGAAGTAAAACCAATGGTGTTCAGCGGTATTTACCCTGCGGACAGCGATGGCTTTGAAGAATTACGTGAAGCTCTCGGCAAACTTGCCATCAATGATTCTGCCATTACCTACGAGCCGGAATCATCCACAGCGTTGGGGTTTGGATTCCGTTGCGGATTTCTTGGATTGTTACACATGGAAATTGTCCAAGAGCGGCTTGAACGCGAATTTAATCAGGTCATTGTGACAACAGTGCCCAATGTGCGCTACAATTTACTTCTCACAAATGGTGAGGAAATTTGGGTAGAAAACCCGGCTCAAATGCCTGCGCCGACAAAAATTGAAGAAACACGAGAACCATTTATTAAAGCACAAATTATTACTCCGTCGGAATATGTGGGAGCGGTCATTAAATTGTGTATGGACAGAAGAGGTACTTTGCTCGGACAGACCTATCTGACCCCCACACGCTTGGATTTAAGTTTTGAATTACCTCTTGCCGAAGTAGTATTCGATTTTTATGATAAATTAAAATCTCTTTCCCGAGGTTATGCTTCTCTTGATTATGAGATGAGCGACTATCGTGCAAGTGAATTAGTAAAATTGGATATTCTTCTCAACGGCGATCCCGTAGATGCACTCTCCAGTATTGTCCATCGCCAAAAAGCCCATGATTGGGGTAAAAAACTGTGCTCCAAATTAAAAGAGCTGATTCCGCGACAAATGTTTGAAGTGGCTATACAAGCTGCCATTGGTCAAAAAATTGTTGCACGCGATACTATTTCCGCCATGCGCAAAAATGTACTTGCCAAATGTTATGGCGGCGATATTTCACGCAAACGGAAATTATTGGAGAAACAAAAAGAAGGCAAAAAACGTATGAAACAAGTCGGCAGAGTGGAAATTCCTCA
>JAYRWZ010000436.1:0-4917 GCA_041917875.1 Chloroflexota bacterium
AATTGAATATCATCGCACTCTTCGCGATAAACGCACATTCCAAACGGAACTCACAGGGATTGAGGGGATTGGTGACAAGACTGCACAGAAATTATTGATTACTTTCGGATCTGTTGAAAATATTAAAAAAGCAGAGCGTCATGACCTTGAAAAATGTGTCGGTATAAAGGTTACGGATACTTTATACCAATATTTTGGGAGGGAAATATAATATCCTATTTCGCGCCATATACATTCTGTATTGTCTCATAAGACTATTGTTTGTGCTTATAATCTGTAAATATGATTTTTTCTTACGCTATCATATTGACATCCTAATGAATAGAATTTTAACTTCTTCCCCATATTTCTGGTGAGATAATTCTTGTCATATCAATTTCTAAATGTCCGAATAAAATCATCGAGTGATATGCTCATCATGATAGGTTTACCATAAGGACTTAATGGTTGTTTACCTAATTTTTCAATTTCGAGAACTATGTTTTTCATTTGTTCTTGTGAAAGTACAGTGCCCGATGAAACAGCATGACTGCGCGCATAAGCCAAAGCTATTTTTCTTTTTGCATCTAATTGTGCCGATGAAATATCTTCTGCTATGCTTGCTAATAATTTTTTTAGCTCTTGCTCTTCCGTGCCAAGAGCTAAATGTGAAGGAACTGCTGTCATTATTATTGAAGTATTGTCAAAAGAAAAAGTAAAGCCGAAATCGAGTAAATCTTCATACAGTTCTTCGGCTAATGTTTTTTCCATTGCTGTTAAATGTACGGTTACCGGAAATAATAATTGTTGAGTGGATTGTGCTGTGGTAAGTGATTGAAATGCTTGGTCATAAATTATGCGCAAATGGGCATTGTGCTGGTCAATAATGTATAATCCGTCAGCGGACTGATAGACGATATAGCTATTGTGAATTTGTGATACGGAAACGGATTGTTCTTCACTATTAAAAAGCGGAGCAGTATCTTTATGTTCGATCGGTTCATTTTTTCCGAATAATGCTTCATAAGCACTCATTTCTTGATGAGAAATAAATGGTTTTTTCGAGTTCCATTCAGTAGTACGTGATGAAGGAATTTGTGGTCTGAACTCCGACGAAGAAGCTGAGGAATTTTTGGCAGATGAAGGTGATATTATTTCACCGGTCACTCGATTTACTAATTGATTATTGTTACCGAAGGATGTAAAAGGTTGTTGTGCGATAAAATCGGGAGCCGCAATTTTCGGAATCGCATGGGCGGTATTTAATGCCAGTAGGGTTGCTTCTTGCATTATACTGAAAATGGCACGTTCATTGTCGAATTTAACTTCATGTTTTTGAGGATGAACATTTACATCAACCGATTCGGGATTAATCGCCATATTTATCACGAAAAACGGATATGTATTTTTTGCTATATAAGGTTCAAAGACTTGAGAAACAGCAAAATTCAGTGAGCGGCTGACGATAGCACGTCCATTTAAGAAAAGATGTTGGTTTCCTCGTGTATGTTGTGCTGTGGATGGATTGCCAACATAGCCGTTTACAATGATACCATCGCGTTCGAAGTGTATTGGATGCAGCGCTTCGGCAATGGCAGCTCCACACACAGAGCGAATTCTGTCTTCCAAGGATTCGGGTTGAACATCAATGATTGCCGATTTTTCATCCGAAAAAGTGAAACGAATATCGGGTCGAGCCAATGCAAATTTTATAACAGTTTCGGAAATATGTTTGAACTCCGTTATTGTGGAACGAAGAAATTTTTTCCTTGCAGGCACATTGAAGAAGAGATTTTTCACAATGACCTGTGTGCCTTTATCACAATGGAATGGTTCAATGGTTTCGGGTTTAAGTGGCTCAGCCAATAGTCTGTACCCGATGTCTTGATTGCTTTGTTTGGAGCGAATTTCGAGCAAAGCCACAGCGGAAATGGATGCCAGAGCTTCGCCTCTGAATCCTAAGGTCATAATGTTGTGGAGGTCGTCCACCGAGGAAATTTTACTTGTTGCATGTCTTTTGATGGCAAGAGGTAAATCTTCGGGTGATATGCCTTTTCCATTGTCAATGACATGCATGAGTGATTTACCGGCTTGATGAATGACGATGGCAATGCTTGTTGCACCGGCATCAATTGCATTTTCGACAAGTTCTTTAATCACAGATTCAGGTCTTTGGACAACCTCGCCCGCTGCAATTTGATTAGCCAGAAACTCCGGCAGTAATTTAATGACTGACTCCATGTTCGCACTTCGATAATAATGTGCAAATTACGAAAACCAAGCGCGCCGATTGGAGGACGTGGTAAGATTTTTCACTCCATGCGATGATTGAATGTGGGTAAAGCCAGAAAATTCATCAAGTGAATGATATACTGTATCGTGCATCATTCGTAGTTTTGCAGACCTAAACAACACTTGCAGTTATGATTATATTACCTTCAAACATACAAAACTCGGCGGCATATAAACCGGGGCAATCCATAGAAGAAATTCGTGAAAAATACGGTTTGACCGATTTAATCAAATTGGCATCAAATGAGAATCCCTTGGGTGCATCGCCCATTGCTTTAGAATATGCAAAACAAGCGGTTGAAAAAGCTTCTATTTACAATGATGGCGGCACAGCATTGCGTAAAGCACTTGCCCAGCGTTTTGGCGTAGGATTTGAGCAAGTAATTTGTCATAATGGCTCCGATGCATTGATCCATACGGCGATTCGTGCTTTTACCGATTCTCAGCATGACACTTTACTTTCTGCCCAAGGCACATTTGCAGGATTTACCGTTGCCGCATCACTTTCCGGTGCCAAAAAGAAACTTGTTCCGCTCACCAAAGACTATCGTTTTGATGTTGATGCTCTTGCCGATGCGATAGAACCTTCAACGAAAATACTCTATATAGCCAATGCCAATAATCCTACCGGCACATATATTACCGGTGAGGAATATGAGCGTCTTATGACAAAAGTTCCGGACTCAGTTCTCGTCATAATGGATGAAGCATACTTTGAATACAGCCGAGATTTGGAACAAGACTATCCCGACTCATTATCCTATACCTATCCGAATGTATTAACCTTACGCACATTTTCAAAAGTGTATGGTTTGGCATCGTTGCGCATTGGGTATGGTATAGGTTCTCCTGAAATAATTGATGCTATGATGCGAGTGAAACTGTCTTTCGACCCGACAGGTCCGGGGGCTGCTGCGGGATTAGGAGCATTGCACGATGAAGAGTTTTTGCGCGCCACTGTTGAAATGAATAGCAGCGAGTTACGTCGGATTTATGCAAAAACTTTGGAGTGGGGTTTACGTGTTCCATACTCGGCAGCCAATTTTATTATGATTGAGTGTTTTTCGGTTGAAAATGCGCAAGCATTGTATGAGAGATTGCTCAGAAAAGGTATCATCACCCGTCCATTACAAGGGTTTGGTATGCCGACATGTGTGCGAATCAGTACGGGGCTGCCATTACAAAACGATAGGATGTTGGCAACGGTGGAAGAACTTATAGCCGATATGCCTGAACTTATTATTACAGAACAATAATCATTATTTTTTAGGGAGTTACAGCGAATGCAAACATCTGCCGAATTAGCAACGGAAAGCCATGATTTATTCGAAATCTTAGGAACAAATCATCTGGAATTTTATGTCGGCAATGCTCGTCAAGCAGCGTATTACTATCGTCGAGCTTTTGGTTTTGAATTAGTCGCTTATCGCGGACCGGAAACGGGACATCGTGAGACAGCGTCGTATTGTTTACGTCAGAATAAAATTAACTTTGTTTTAACCACACCATTGACGGCGGCACATCCCGCAAATGAGTTCTTAGTCAAACATGGTGATGGTGTCAAAGATATTGCATTGACAGTTGCCAATGCCACCGAAGCGTTTAGCATCACAACATCGCGCGGCGCAAAACCTGTCACTGAACCATATACTATTGAAGATGAGTTCGGGACGGTCACATTGAGTGCCGTTGCAACGTATGGAGATGTTATTCATACATTTGTTGAACGAAGTAATTATACCGGCATATTCCTGCCCGGCTTTAAACCTACGCCCAAAGATATGCTTGCGCAATCGGTTGGTTTACAATATGTTGACCACATTGTTGGCAATATGGATTGGAATCAAATGGAAAATATGGTCAATTTTTACAATGATGTGTTTGGTTTCAGCCGCTTCGTCTCTTTCGATGATAAAGATATCTCGACCGAATATTCGGCATTGCGTTCCACTGTGGTTGCCAATGAGAACAAATGGATAAAATTCCCAATAAATGAGCCGGCTGAAGGTATGAAAAAATCACAAATAGAAGAATATGTCCAATTCAATAATGGCGCGGGCGTACAACATGTGGCTATGGAATCGGAAAATATTATCGAAACCATCAAGGCATTGCGTCAAAATGGCATAGAATTTATTCGCACTCCCGATGCGTATTATGATGACCTCTTACAAAGAGTAGGCGATATTGATGAAGAAATTTCCATACTTCGAGAATTAGGTATTCTCGTAGATCGCGATGATAAAGGGTATATGCTGCAATTGTTTACACGCCCGGTTGAAGATCGTCCGACCTTGTTTTTTGAAATTATTCAACGTAAAGGCGGTGAGTCATTCGGCAAGGGCAATTTCAAGGCATTGTTCGAGGCAATTGAGCGCGAACAGGCATCTCGCGGCAATTTATAAGTTCTATTACCCTTCGAGTATTCCTCAAAGGGCGTATTTTTGTAACAGTAATTATTTCACAATTAATTCAAAATTATTTATGTCCACATTACATCACGACATTTCTCACAATCCGGAGAATATTCCGTTTTTTGAGTCTGTAAACATGAACTTTGATAAAGCTGCGGCTTTACTTGACTATCCTAAAGGTTTATTAGATCAAATCCGTGCATGCAATTCGGTTTACTATATGCAATTCCCT
>JAYRWZ010000437.1:0-2448 GCA_041917875.1 Chloroflexota bacterium
AATCAATGTGACCGGCTATAGAAAATCAACCGATTACAGCCAACACCATGATGCGTATTCGGTGAATAAGGGCATCTCTTTTATGGAGCAACACTCTCGTGACTTGGATAGTGCGGCGGCCAAGTACAATGTACCCAAACAAGCCATAACCTCGATTTTGTGGATAGAAACAAAATTCGGCAAAATCACAGGCAATCATTCCGTTGCCGGCGTCTTTTTATCGGTTGCATTGGCAGATCGCCCCGAAAATATAGAAAAAAATAAAAATGTCGTTCGTCAAGAACTTGCAGAAAAAAAAGATACAACGGGTCTGTATGAATTAGAGAAAAAAATTGAACAAAGGGCAGCAAAAAAATCCGCATGGGCAATAAATGAATTGATGGCTCTCGATTCTATGCGTGCTCACTACCATGCAGATGTTCTTGATATAAAAGGTTCATTCGCCGGTGCTTTCGGTTTATCGCAATTTTTACCGTCAAGCTATAGGTCATGGGCTGTGGACGGCAATAGCGATGGAAAAATAAATCTCTTCGATGAGCAAGATGCCATTTTTAGTGTAGCAAATTATTTGTCCGTTAATGGATGGCGCAATGATAAGGAATCGCATGAAAAAGCCGTTTTCCACTATAATAACAGCAAAGATTATGTGAAAGCTGTGCTGACATTAGCCGAAAAATTAGGCATGAACACACAAAAACAATAGTGCCCGCCCCACAGACAATTTTCTCTTAAAATTACAAGCATTATTACAGTATGCAAAAATTATCTTCTTTAGCCGATTTATCGGCATTATTGCCCGAAGCAGCGCAAAAAAAAGACCAACAATCCGTCAAAAAAGGATATGACGGCAAACCCCAAAAGTTAAAGGTTGTTCTCGACAGCAAAGGACGTAAAGGAAAAACCGTCACGCTAATCACGGGATTTCAATCCACACCGGCAGAATTAGATGATATTGCTCGTAAACTTAAATCACAATGCGGTGCCGGCGGCGGTGTCTTGGATAATGCCATCGAAATACAAGGCGAACATGGCGAAAAAGTAAAAAAAATTCTTACAGGAATGGGTTTTACTCTCGCAAAATAATAACTAATTTCTTGAAAATAACAATATTTTATGTCGCATCAGCATAACCATCATCATTCCGATGATCATAGCTATCATCATCATTCCCATATTGATCATATTGGTAAAGACAGGCGATCTTTGCTTATTGCTATGCTGACCACAGCAAGCATAATGATTGTGCAACTTATAGGCAGCTATGTTGCTAATAGCATTGCTTTACGTGCGGATGCGGGACACATGCTTACCGATGTTGGGGCATTATTGGTGGCATATCTGGCTTTACGTTTATATGAAGCATCGCAAAAGGATAAAAAAAAATTACAACGATTTACCTTTGGATTTAAACGTATAGAAATTATTGCCGCACTTGTCAATGGCGTGGTATTATTATCGGTATGTGTGTTAGTTATTAAAGAAGCTGTGGAAAGATTATTAGGTCATTCCGAGCATGTCCACGGCGATACCATGTTAGCCGTTGCCGGATTCGGTTTTATAGCCAATGGCATAAGCGCGATTGTTCTTTATAAATCTCATCATCTTAGCACGCGCAGTGCATATTTGCATGTGATGTCGGATTTGTTGTCATCATTGGCAGTCATTGTGGGCGGCATAATTATGCACTTTACCCATATTGAATGGATTGACCCGGTATTGTCGTTGTTAATTATCGTTTTTATTGTACGTAATGGATATAAACTTGTGCGCTCGGCGGCACGTATTCTTATGGATGTCGCACCGAAAGGAACAGATCGCGCCATGATAGAAAGTGCAATTTTATCCATTGAGGGTGTAAAAAGTGTTCATGATATTCATGTGTGGCAAATAGACAGCGATAATAATGCCGTCAGTGCCCATATTGTAAGTTCAGGACAACGTTCCCATGAAGAAATATTGGGCGAGGTGCGCGAAAAAATAGAAAAAGACTATTCTTTATCACATTCAACATTTCAGATAGAATCCGACAACTTTGCCAAAAGTCATCATTGCACGGGTTGCGAAAATTCTGCGCAATAATTTTTTTATACGGCAAACAAAATTAGTGTTAATTATCAGAATACAATTACATCATTGAAAATCCGGTTCATCAATCATGCACATCCTCAATATCACTGTAATTTCGGTGTAAGATGAATAAATTCATCGGTTTACCGAGTGTTTGTGTCGTTAATTTTATTCGGAAAGAATGAGCATTAAGAGGTGTTCTTTGTTTCATAATTAACTGAATAAGTATGCAGTGTATCTTCCTTAACTCATTGATTGTAATACTAATAAATAGAATGTAGATCAGTGTATTATTTGAGAGTATTGGGCTGAAAAGTCCTCCAACTGTGCCAAAATTCTTGATAGGCGTGTAGCGGCTTTAAATGGAAAGAATTACCAATT
>JAYRWZ010000438.1:0-2587 GCA_041917875.1 Chloroflexota bacterium
CGAATTGAATAAATCAAAATTTATCAATAACTTACTATAAATTTATCTTCGAGTAAACTTTGGTGAATTGCTATGAATATGAAAGTCTAAACAATAAGTGGTACGAACAACCTTCACAAAGGCATTACAAGTGAAGTAATCTATCAATCGTGACATCATGAAACCAACTTTAACAATCAAACGACTCATAGAACAAGCTCATAGTTTTTGTATTGCCGAATCAACATACAGCAATAAAGAGCTTTACGGCGTAACTGATGGCAAAGCTGTCGGTACATATATTGAGCATAAATTCAAAACTCAGTTAGATTCCAAATTCTCATTTGTACTCGGCTCGTCAGCGTCGGGTATTGATTTACCTTCCGATGATATACTCACCGATATCAAAGTAACCTCTATCAAGCAACCACAATCATCATGTCCCTTCAAAGATGCCAAGCAAAAAATCTATGGTCTCGGCTATAATCTCTTAGTATTTGTGTACGACAAAACCGATAATCCCAAAACAAAATCGGCAATTCTTAATTTCGTAAGCTGTTCCTTTATAGCAAAAGAGAGAACCGCAGATTATACGACAACGTATCGCTTACGGGAAATGATAAATGATAAAGCAAATGAACAAGATATTATAGCATATCTTCACGATAAAAATATTCCGGCAGATGACATAACTCTGTCCCAATTGGCTCAACACATTCTTTCGGATCCGCCAAAACAAGGTTATTTGACTATCTCTAATGCTTTACAATGGCGGCTACAATATCAACGGATCGTAGATTTACATGAATCCATTGAAGGTATTACAAAAATTATTCACTCTACATAATACATACCGTAAAAAAACACTAATCCATTTATGCCATGAGTAGAATATTTGAAGCAACAATTTCTCAATCAGCAATCAATGTATTGAAAAATCTGTTGGACAGCATTGCACTGTGTGAAACAGCTAATAAGATTTTATTTGATGCTTTTGGTATCAAGTATTTTTTTGCAGATCAAAAAGAATATACGGAATTCAATAATGCACTCTATTCCGTGGAAAATACTGTTTCCGAAACAGAAAGAAGTGAATATGGTGATTTCCAAACAAATGAGAATTTGGCTCAATCGGTCACCACATATCTTCGCAAACAAAAAAAAATAAATCCAACAATTATTGTGGAACCCACTTGCGGCAAAGGACATTTTATTGTGGCGGCGCTTTCCACATTTTCTCATATACGTACTGTTATTGGTATTGAAATATACAGACCGTATATATGGCAAACGAAATTCAATATTATAGAACTGTATCTTGTCAATCCGATAACACAAAAACCTACAATTGAGTTATTTCATTGCAATGTCTTCGATTTTGACTTTAATACTATTGTTCATAATTCGACCGAGACTATATTAGTATTGGGCAATCCTCCTTGGGTCACAAATGCAGCATTAAGTACGATGGAATCAAACAATGTCCCACAAAAGTCAAACTTTAAAAACCACAGTGGCTATGATGCCATAACGGGTAAAGGTAACTTCGATATTGGCGAATATATTACTCTCATGATGTTCGACAGTTTTCAAAAAACAAAAGGTCATTTGGCTTTTTTAGTAAAAAATTCTGTGATAAAAAATATTATCTTCGATCAATACAAGAGGCAATATACTATATCACATTTTGAAAAACTCACTATTGACAGCAAAAAAGAGTTTGATGTTTCTGTCGAAGCTGCGCTTCTCGTCTGCGCATTGGATTCTGAACCAACTTCAGTATGCAAAGAGTTTGACTTCTATAATCCTTCCGAAAAAATAAAAGAATTCGGTTGGTTAAATGATAAATTTGTTTCCAATATTGACCTTTATACCCATAGTTCCGTTATTGACGGAATATGTCCATTTGAGTGGCGACAAGGAATAAAGCACGATTTGTCTGGAATTATGGAATTAGACCGCGTAAACGGTCATTTTGTTAATGGAAAAATTGAAGAAGTATCTCTTGAAGAAGACTTAATTTACGGCATTCTTAAAAGTTCTGATCTAAAAGGAAAAGTAATAAGAACTCCGAGAAAGTTTACACTTATCACACAAAAAAAAGTTGGTCAAGATACTGAATACATCAAAAATCAATTTCCTAAAACATTTACCTATTTACAATCACACAAAGCATCGTTTGATAAAAGAAAATCAAGTATTTACAATAATAAGCCGGACTTTTCTATATTCGGTATTGGTGATTACTCTTTTGCACCGTATAAAGTCGCAATTTCAGGCTTATATAAGACTTATACTTTCAGTCTGATTTTACCATTGAATAATAAACCATTGATGCTTGACGATACATGTTATCTACTTGGTTTTGATTGCTTGGAGTTTGCCGCTTATACACTAATACTATTAAATTCGGAAAAAACAACCAAGTTTTTACAATCAATCACATTTATCGATGCAAAAAGGACATTTACGAAGGATATTTTAATGAGAATAGACCTTTTAGCATTAGCAAATTGTTTATCAAAATCTGAATTAGGAAAAGAAATTATGTCTTTAAATACCCATTATAACCTTCAAATTTCGCTTGAGGGTTGGGACAAATATCTGC
>JAYRWZ010000439.1:0-13588 GCA_041917875.1 Chloroflexota bacterium
AGATTTATAATGCTCGTATTTCTGAATTGAATAATGTTATTGACTCTTTGCAATTGATCATTAGTAATCAAGAAAGCAGAATTGCTCGATTAGAAGCACAAAACAATATTAATCGTGACGAAATCAATGATATAATCTTAGAGCAGAATAATCCGAACCCATACAGCACAACAACAACAATAACCTATTATGTCCCCGACAAAGTACAAGGAAACCCTCAATTAATTGTAGCACGAAGTACTGGAAGTAATGTGCTACTTTCTTTTGATGTTATCAAAGGAATACCAACACAACAAGTGATAGATGCATCCAACCTTGATACGGGTGTGTATGTATATTCACTTGTTGTTCAAGGACAGGTATTAGCATCTAAAAGAATGATTGTCATTAAATAATATTACATTTATCAATTCAAGGAAAAAATCATGAAAACTGATATCAATTTTATTGCTATTTTCTGTTTGGTACTTCTCATTGCTTCTTGCTCGAAGAATGACAATGCCGTCCAACCGCAACCCAAAGTATTGAATGGAACGGGTGTTTTAAATGGTTCAGTTCTATTAGTTCGTACAAGCAATGAGGATCCAAGAAGTTTTGACCAAAGCGGTGTATTAGTTGAAGTTGTTGGTACAACATTATCAGCCACTACGACAGCTCAACCAAAATCTATGAATAGTACATTTACATTATCGGGTTTAGACTCGGGAACTTATACATTACGTTTTTCAAAAAATGGTTATGTCACGCGTGAAATACAAGGTATTTATCATAATGGTTCTGATACTTCGACAATGAAGTATTTTATTGCCGATTCTAATGGAAGTAGAACTTATAGTATTATTGGCATGGTTGAGCAACATCCGGAAGTATCCACCAAATCCATTATCGCCGAATTGAGCCAAAAAATACGTATAGATACAATTAAAGATCATGGAATGATACGCGACATACGCAGAGATACGAATTATACATTCAATACTGAAATTACATTAGAAGTAAACTCACAATTTGAGTGGTCGAAAGCAAATTATCCATTAGCATATATTGCATATATTGATGACCAATCAGCAGTATTGTCAAGTAGATTGCCATCGAAAGAATTAGGAGATGGAGATATGTATTTCACGAAGGAATTATTAAATTTACGATTACCTTCCGGCTGGTTCAAACTTGATGTTAAGCCGAATATACCATCAAAATTGTCCATGCAAGATGTTACGTCATTACAGAAAATGTATGGTGACCGTTTGTCAAGCAAGTCACAATTATATTTACATGTTATTCCGTATGCGATTCAAAAAGGGTTCATTGTTGAGTATAAACCTTATGATCCACCATTGGAAGGTTCTTATTCCACTATGATTCAGAAGGCTTCTATCACCATTCCCATAGAATGGAAATAGTAAAAAAGGCGGGAAGAAATTCCCGCCACTTTTTTTACTCATCCATATCATCATCTTGTTGCG
The DNA here is from genome assembly GCA_041917875.1 of Chloroflexota bacterium. GTDB lineage: Bacteria > Bacteroidota > Ignavibacteria > Kapaibacteriales > UBA961 > UBA2353. The sequence goes on from JAYRWZ010000439.1 coordinate 1,467, forward strand.
GATCATTGGGGTCCGGCTCTTTCATTCTATAGCCCACACCGCGAATGCTGTTTAAGAGGCGCGGCGAGCCGGGTCTTTCAATTTTAGCACGCAATCGTTTTATATAGACATCAATAATATTGGATTCGGTATCGAAATTATGTTTCCACACTTGTTGCGTAATCATGCTTCTGCTGACAATGCGCCCTTTATTGCGAATTAAATATTCAAGCAAAGCATATTCTTTTGTTGTCAGCTCAATTTCTTTTTCCCAGCGATAAGCCACATGAGAAACGGTATCGAGCGTTAAATCACCAATCATTAGTTGTGTTGATTTTTCTGTGCTCGATCGCCGCAATATTGAGCGCAATCGCGCCGCCAATTCTTCAAAGTGAAATGGCTTTGTCAAATAATCATCAGCTCCCAGATCAAGCCCTGTCACTCTATCATTGGTGCCGGCTCTTGCGGTCAGCATAATTACGGGTGTGGATTTTCTTGCCGCCCGAATTTCACTTAATACAGCGAAACCATCTTTTTTGGGCAACATGACATCCAAAACGATAGCGTCGAAATGATTGGCTACCGCCATATCAATGCCCATTTGCCCATCGGCTGCAAGTTCGACAATGTAGCGCTCTTCTTCCAGACCCCTTTTAATAAAACTTGCTACTTTTCTTTCATCTTCGATAACAAGAATCCGCATTATATGTCTCCGAATTATGTGAATTATTTATTTCTTTTTAACAAAAACTCTATAAACTTCTTTGGTGCCATTGGCTAATTCAATGCTGAAATAATATACACCATTGACGGCTAAGCCACGCTGTGTAGTGCCGTCCCATGCATCGCTATATGCAATATTGGGCAAACGACGCTGATTCGTGACCGGTTCGGCAACTAAACGATGCGCTTGGTCATAAATGCGCACTGTCACATTCGTTTCTTCAGGCACGGAATATATGACCTCTGCAATTTCCGAAGGAGGCGCAAAGGGATTTGGTGCTACCATTTTTATATATTTTACGACAATATTGGTGAGTAGTGTATCTATTCTGCTCACTCCCGATGCACAGCATATTCGCAATATTACGGAAGAATCCACGGCATTGGTCGGCAAATGCCAATCAAATGTTTGCGCTGTTATGGGCACTCTGTCTAAAGCAATAAATGTTTTGCCTTTGTCAATCGAATAGGCGAAAATAAATTCATTACATCCCAAATTCAGCGGATTATCCAATGGGTTCCAAGTGATTGTGCGCTCTGCACTTGCTTTGGCAGGCGGCGGATCAATCGTTACGGTTAATGGATGGGGCACAATACGCAAGCGCCTAATTTCTGATGTGTCATTAATGCCATACGTAATATCTCTGCCAATAATGCGATAATCAATGACGCTGTCTAAGTCGGGTTCACTGCAACCGAACATGGCGGTCACCGGCACTCCCCAATCAAAGGTATAAAATGCACCATTATATTGTTGTCCCGTGAGAGTGAACCATTCTTCTTTTTTATTGCCGCTGCTGTCGGGATATGCCCATTTTTTATCAAAGCGGAATTGCAACCATAATGTGTCCACGCATGATGCTTGTCCGCTGAAACGTATGGCTCTGCCTGTCACAACCGTGGAATCTTTTGTGGGATAATCAATAGTAATGTTCGATTGTGCAAAACGCAAATATGCCGATGAATCAATAATATCGGGACTATTAGCACTTTGTATAATAATTCGCCCTTGTCTGCCGAGTGCCTGCGGTGTTAATAACAATGACACTTGCCCTGTGGCGGCATTATTGGCAACTTTGGCAAACAAGGTATCGCGTCGTGGTGTCCATTGTGCGCTATCTGTATAACGTTGGAAAAATATATTGATAAAATCTTGTCCTCGCAATAAATTTGTCCATGATATATTGACTGTGTCGCCAAGGCAATATGTTTGCGGCGGAATTTGCTGCTGTTTTTGTGATGTTAATCGAATTGAACCTTCAAGCAAAGAACCGAAGCAATATGTTTTTGATAAAGTGGTAATAATAATATCATTTTTTCCATCGCCTTCTAAGTCAGCCACTGCCAAAGCGGTAATGGTTTCATTGGGTAATTCAATGGTGCGCAAAGTGTCGAAGGGTGCTCCAAAACGAAAACGTGAATCATTATAATTACGCATTCTCAAAATACGCACGGTGGATCTGTCCACCACAAATACCTCCGCTTTTCTGTCATCGCCGCCATCAAAATCATTGACAGCCGCCACCCATCCGTTGATGCGTTGTGAGCACAGAGTATCGAAGGGAAAAAGGAATGTGCCGGGGCGATTTATTTTTTCGACCGGAGCCGCTGTTCTGTAGCGTAAAACGGAAATTTTATTTGCGGCAAACGCACCTTCTTTCGAGCTTTGTGTCACGATAATTTCATCGCCGGGATTATTGGGATAATAGGGCAAAACTTCATTGGCTGCAATGCCGTCCATATCACCAATGCCGATGGACCAAAAATGATTTTTTCCACCGACAAATGAAGGCGTATTGGGGTCATCGGGCAAAGTCAATGGCTGACCGGAGCCATTTATCAAATGTAAGCGAGATATACCGAAAGAAGTATCTCTGCCAATATACTCTTCAGCCATGAGCACATACCATGTGCCGCCGCCGCCCGCTGAATTATTGAGCGGAACATAGTAAGGTCGTATCAGAGGTCTGCTGCGAGTGCTGTCCGTAATTAATGACGATGCCAAATCCACAGGCGGAATACCTTCGCGATAGCTGCTTGGCAAAGCCGCATTGATGGGAAAGCTCATTAAGTAAGGGAAATCGCCAAAAGTGGATTGTGTAAGTGAATTGGACACAATATCTTTGATGTACGGTGTCGGATACACCGGAGGCATCACAACCATAGCATCGAAAGGATTGGTAGTGATAAAACCGACCGATGGTTGATAGAGCGAAATTTCCGGCGCTAAAGTGATGCGACTTGTGAGTTCATCGCGAGTGTCGGGCAAAGGAAAAATAGTGCCCGGTTGTCCCAGATTGAATTGCGTGAAGCCCCGAAAGTATGGTGCTGCGCCGGTAAAATTGGGTAAAATTCGCGGTTTGGTAATATTCACCGTCGCATATACCGTTGTTTGTCCACCTATATTGCGCCCGATGAACGGCTTTACTCCGGCAATATAATTAGAATCAAATTCGGAAAGATCCACCGAAAGCCGCCTTATGATAATGATACTGTCGCGCTGTTTATCGTAACCTGCGATGTAGGAATATGCAACTTTTTCTACGGTATCTTCCGATTCTATGGTTTCCAAAGCCATGACCAATGGCGGCTGTGGCAATGGACCAACGGGTAAAGCATTGGTGGTATCGAACAATACGCTGATACCTTTGACATATTTCACAAAAGAAGGCAGCGGAGTTTCACACAACAACTCTCCCGTCCCGTCCACAACCACAATGCGATCTTTGACAACAGCCACAATCTCATTGGGAGCCCACAAAAATTCGGGGACTATCTTGGGGTTATTTTTTATGTTTCCAATGAGCGGTTGAATATCGCCGGACAGAGCCGTCGTTGACCATTTAAGCTTTAAGGAATCAATCTTTTGCGCTCGCGAGGGTTCTTGCTGCGAATATGTAGCTTGCGGGTTACCCTTAGGGTACATCCACGAAGCCGGACCCGACAGATTTTGTGCTTGCATAACCGAAGCTGCAAAAGCGATAAACATCAAAGTGCGTAATAAACGTAAAACCATGATTGCGCCGAGTAAGTAGAATTAACTGTAAAAATAATGAATAGATGCGTACTTGACATATCAGTACGACGGAAACATGGGTTATTCGAGAAAAAAAGGAGCAATAATGCCCGATTTTCTCATACTTGCTGCCCACTTCGTTGTAACAACTCTTTTGCCAAAACTGCCAAGTTGGAGAATTATAGACATTCCGAAAGCATAGTATGAGCCGAGAAGCGATGCTGCCATACCATGTCAATAATGAAACAGTACTGCGGATTCTGTGTTTTCAATCATTGGAAATCAAAATAATCAATCATGAAAATCACTTCAAACACATCTGTCATGCTATAAGTTTTCACAAACCCATGACATACCGACATTTTGAGTACGGTAAGTTTCGTAGATTTGTAGACAGAATAACAACACATACACTTACAACTCACAAAAAATGGAGTGATGAAATGAAGACAATCGGTATTCTCTTTGGCATGGAACAAACGTTTCCGCCGGCATTAGTACAAAAAATCAACAGCATGGATATTGAAGGCGTTTCCGCCGAATTTGTGCGTATTGGCGGCGTAGGTATGGAAGATCTGATAAAATATGATGTGATATTAGACCGCATATCGCAGGATGTGCCTTTTTATCGTGCTATGCTCAAATATGCAGCAATGCAAGGGGTGCGGGTGGTAAACAATCCATTCTGGTGGACGGCAGACGACAAATATTTCAACTATGCAATGGCGCATAAAATTGGCGTGCCTATACCGCGTACTGTGCTTTTACCTAGCTATCAGCATCCGCCGGACACCACAGCAGAGAGTTTCCGCAATCTCCTTTACCCACTCAATTGGGATGAAATTTTCCATTATATCGGCTTTCCTGCATTCATGAAACCGTATGCGGGCGGTGGATGGAAACATGTCTATAAAGTTAATAATCCACAGGAATTATTTGCTGCCTACCATCAAACAGGGCAACTTGTGATGACTTTGCAAGAAGCCATAGACTTTACGGAATACTATCGCTGCTATGTTATCGGGAAAAAATATATCCATATTATGCCTTATGAACCCCGCAACCCGCATCACTTGCGCTATGTGGCTGGATTTACACTCACCGATGAACGCAAAAAAGAATTGGAAAAACATTGCCTCACCATTGTCAATGCTCTTGGCTATGAATTTAATACCATAGAATTTGCCGTCAGAGACAATATCCCTTATGCAATAGACTTTCTTAATCCGGCACCCGATGCAGAAAAGTCTTCCGTACAGGAAGAAAATTTTGAATGGGTACTCGAACATGCCGCCAAATATCTGATAGAACTTGCTCTCGAAGGCAGAAAAACACCAACCGAATATACATGGAGTGAATTTCTGTCCGGCAATGGCAGCGTGGAATCACCCGTAACGACAAAAAAAGAAACGAAAAAAGCTTCCAAGAAAAAGTAATTAATGATAAAAAAAGCATTTCTCTAAAGTGGTAGAACTAACACAGTTTTACCACTTTTTTTATGATTGCGAACACATCGAATAAATAGACTATAGCTACTTTACAATTAAAGTGATACAAAGACTAAAAACGTCCGGATTCTTAGAATGTTTATATCACAATTTTCGGTTAATACAGTTATATTTCTTTTTCCGATAACGCAGTCGGATGTATCCATTCCATAGTAGATAACAACTCCGCAAATAAACCATCTTTGCATAAAATATCTGGATTACCGATAATAATAATTTGCTGGCGCGCCCTTGTAATTGCCACATTCAATTTTCTATCAATTATCGCATTATTAATATGCATGACAGAAGTCACGGATGATAACATTGTTGGATTGGACAAAGCAAAAGAAATGATTATATTATCACGCTCACTACCCTGAAAACGCTCAACGGTATCAACAACAATTTTATTGCTGCAATCCGTGGATATTCGTTTACGAATTTCCATAATTTGTGCACGAAACGGTGTAATAATCCCTAAGGATTTCTCAGTAAAGGTGTCCCCTTTTTTACGATGATAGAGCATTGCTATGTGTGCCGCGATTCTCGCTTCTTCTTCATGGATTTTGCCCTTACCTTTCGAATATACCGGGATAAATATCATACGGCTTTGCGAAATAGTATTGGGCACTGCATTATATTCATCACTTAATAAGGAATGCTGCCATAAAAATGGAGAAAGTAATTTTCCGTCATAAAAATGTGAATTAACAAACGATGCAATATCAGAGTGCATTCTTCCTTGTTGAGACAACATAGCATAACTATATGCCCAACCATAACGCAAGCAACAACGTAATAGTCTTTCAAACAATGACATACGAAAATCGGTACATTCGATGGCATCAGTCAAAGGATGGTGAATTGTGGATAATTTTTCATTTTGATTGATGACTGCGGGTAATTGTTTTTCATCGCCTATTAGTATCACTTTGCCGATGGTTGCTGCAAAACCGGCAATATAAGGTTCTATGATCTGCGCGGCTTCGTCCACGACCATAGCATCGAATTTTTTTACGGCAAATATATCCATAGTCGTCATGAGCGATGACACGGTAGTGACAACACAACGAGCATTATGTATTATTATTCCAAGTTCTTGTATAGATATACCCTGACTTATAGTATCAAGGGTAAAATTCGGATAATCCGTGCTGTCTTTATTGCCGAGCCGAATAATATATTCATGAGGAATCACTTGAGCAACCGCACGTAAGATTTCATCAACGGCTCTATTGGTATAAGCGGTAATGAGTATAGTTGCTGATTGTTTTTCACACAATAAATATGCGCACCATTTTAGCATTACAGATGTTTTTCCTGTTCCGGGCGGACCTTGCAATAAAAAATAATCTTGTGTGGCAATCATCCGAGCCAGTATAGCGTATTGTTCATTCGTCAAATTCGGTAAAGCATGATTATGTTTTCTGCATTCTTCTTGATCGAATAGTATCGGCTCAGAATATACAGGAGATTGCATTCCTAAATATACAGCACGTTTTTCTTGTGGCGAAAGTAATAATTGAGTGAGTAAACCAAAGAGTACATGATTAGCACTATCCATAAAATCCGGCTCAATAACCCATTCTTTTTGTTCATCATGAATAAATATTGAACGCGGCAATAATTTATTGCGAAAACTTAAGACAAGCGAATATTCATGTAATTCTTTAATCCTCGCTTTTAATAATTGCCCCTGCACAGGCGACCTTGCCTCATCGTGTATATAAGCAATAACTATATCGCCCGTACGAAATGATGTTGTTATTTGAGCATCTGTTATAAGAAAAGTTAAATGCATAGAATCAAAGTCACTATGTTCTATGTCAAGCACTAATCCTTTTATTGCTGAAAATGACAGTACTTTTTCTTCGAGTGTTTTTTTCCACAAACCGGCATTACCGCAATCACGCTCTTCATTATCGTTTCCAAGCCGTGCAGCATACTGTTCTCGCAATATAAATGTTATTGTGGCACGATGATAAACCTTTTCTGTATCATTCAAAGAATCTAAGAATGCCCTTGCACGTAAAAATTTATCACGAATAAATGATGGCGCATCTTCAAATTCTTCGGGCTGAATACGAGAAAATACGGCGAATTTTTTTTGTAATATATCTTGTTCAGCCACAACGATTTCATTACGAAGTGCAAGCACAGACCTTTTTGACTCAAACGTATTAGGCGTATTTCTCAGCGGCGTATTTTTTTCACGTGAATAGAGAACGGAGCTGTCGCCGGAGCGTTCGCTATATGCAGAATCCACCAATAAATTATAGCACATAATTTGGGCTTCATGATTTTTCCACATACCATACGCAACATTGCCTCGTTGATTATATGCATTGGGCGGCTTACCGGATTTTAACTCAATGACAGTTTTTCGTTTATCATCATCGGCATATTCCAAAAGTACATCAACGCGTCCCTGTAATCCATAGACTGGCGATAAAAAGCTGGCTTCAACGGTAAATATATGGCTTTTGATTAATGGTATTATCGCCTGTAAAACAGTATAGTGTTGTTCAACTTCTTGCATCAATGTTTGTTCATCATAGACTTTGAGAGCCGCCAAAGTCATTATTGGCTTATACTGTAAACCAATGCGGAGTGCTTTCTCCAATTCGGTATCCGGTTTTGTCAATAATAAATCAAAGCATGTGTTAATGATATTGCCGACAAACATTTCCTTGTTAGTGGTTTGCGGCACAAGCAGTTTTTTGACGAAATAATGGGCAACGGATGCGCTCTTCCCACTGAAACATTCCGCTATATCCGTTACGTCAAACAAAATGTCCGGTTCTATAATCAGTAAGGTCTTTTCTGTGGTTAGTAATTGAGCATCTTTAGTCTTTGCAATCACTAAAGAAGTACAAAAAATAGACAAGCCATGACGCAACAATGAAGCTTGTGCAACAAAGTCATGGTTGAACAATATGTTCCATTCTGTGCCATTTTCAGCAAGAACTTTACAATGGACAGGAAAGGATTTATCGGAGGTAAAGTGTAATGTTTCAATAATATCAAATCGCCCTGATTCAAGCATTACTTTGCCATCATCGAACAATGTTTCGTTTTCTTTGATGATTATTGTATCGTCAAATGAGTATAGTGCATCAGCCATTGCTCCGGCATTACAAAAACGCAACAGCATAACAACAACTTTTGACACATTTTTAATTGTTTTCCTTTGAATAGTAAGCGCACCATTACGCACACGTGCATACGATATGCGATTTTTTTGTAAACAATCAGCCAATTGAGAAGTTAAACTATACTTATCCGCCAAAAAAACGATGCGTGCATAATCATTTGTAAAGAACTGTTTTTCATCACTCAATAATCGCAATAGAATTGTTCGAAGTAATGACTGTAAGTTAAAATAAAGTTTTCTGTCATCATGTTGTTGATGTTGGAGTAAACCAAGGAGCGTTTCACAATACGCAGCGGTTTCTTCGTCGGGAAGAAGGGGCATTTCCACAATACTATACCATAATTAAAGTGATTGTACACAGTTTCATAACCGATTGTCTTGATTCGTAAAGTTTGGAACACAAAAAAATCCAATACCACTTAATACCGGTTTGATAATAATGTGAAACACGGAAAAATCCAATACCATTTTGTCAACGACAGAATAAGGGAAGGAATATCGTTTCATATAATGATTGATAAATATTTGGTGGGTTATTGTTCAAATAGATAGAATATCTTCTATGGTCAAAAAGGACTTAATGTTGCTTATCATGTTAGAATAACGATTATCAAGAAAAAATGCCCTCCCTCGTTTCTCTCCCACGCATAAACTTATGAAGTTTCAGAAGAGTGCCCGCATAACGAAAGGAGGGGGCTTTCAGATAATACAGTTGTCAATATAAAAATCACCATTCTATTCAAAAAATGCCCTCCCTCGTTCTCTTCTACGCATAAACTTATAAAGTTTTAGAAGAGTGCCCGTGTAACGAAAGGAGGGGGCTTTCAAAAAATGTTCCACTGCGAAATCCTATAACTAACGGATAGATTGCCTCATATACAGCCAAGATTTAACATTACTTTTTCACACCCGGCACAAAGTAAGCATAATACCCATATTAAAGACTCATCACTGTGCTAAAATACAAAAGGTTTAATTATCTTCCAAACATTACATAGAGTTTAACTAAAATTCGCCGTCGGGTATCACATCTTTAATGGATAATTGCGGCGTTACTTGCCCTTTATAGACATTTTCTTCTAAAGTATAGGCAATAGTAAATGGTTTGCCATTTGTGCACAAATTAGCTTTTGCACCTAAGTTAAACCCAATGGCATCAATGACAAAATTGGATTGTAATGCTCTGAATTTCAGATGATTATTACCAACGATTTTCACTCCGTTAGCCGATTGTACAGACCGTGAGTAAAAAATAGGCTTCGGATTATGATGTCCGAATGGTGCAAATTGTCTGAGATACCGGAAGAAATGCGGCGACAATTCATTGAGAGATAATTCTGTATCAATAACGATTTCTCGCTCCAACATTGCATCAGTCACATTTTCTTTTGCATAATTATCAAATCGTTCTCTCATGAGAGCAATTTTTGATTCTTCGAGTGTTAAACCGGCAGCATGTTTATGTCCGCCGAACTCGACGAGCAAATCTTCGCATGCTTTAAGTCCGGCATGAATATCAAAATTGCGAATGCTTCTCGCCGAACCCTTGGCATGATAATCAACGGTTGTAAGCATCACCACGGGCAGATGGAATTTTTCCACAAGCCGCGAAGCCACAATCCCTATAACGCCCGCATGCCAATCCGGTTTGTGCAACACAATAGAACGTCGAGAATTATCTTCAGCAAGTAATCGCTCAGCTTCTTTGAGAGCACTTGTAAATGTTGTTTCATCAATGGAACGACGACGACGATTGTCGCGTTCCAATTCTTGTGCAATGGAAAATGCCACGCCTTGGTCTGTTTGAGCCATCATTTCGACGGCTCTTTTTGCATCTCCTATACGTCCTGCGGCATTAATCCTTGGAGCAAGTCCAAATATAACATCGGCGGTATTGACATTGCTGAGCGCAATACCTGCAACATCAAGTAACGCTTTAAAACCAGAACGTGTATGGGCATTGAGCTGCTTCAGCCCGAAATGCACCAATGTTCTGTTTTCCCCAATAAGAGGCACGATGTCGGCAGCCGATGCCAGGGCGACGAAATCAAGGTACTCAAACGCTCTTTCGGGTTCACCGCGATTGATACCTAATGCCTGGGCTAATTTGAATACAACACCACAGGCAGCCAAAAACTTAAAGGGATATGAGCAACCGGGCTTGATAGGATCAAGTATTGCTACGGCATTGGGTAACTCCTCTGCCGGCTCATGATGATCGCAAATAATGGTTTCAATACCATATCCCGCAGCAAGTCGCACTGCTTCAATGGAGGTGATGCCACAATCAACCGTTATAATCAATTGCGCATTATTGTCTCGGGCTTCATTGATGCTTGTCGTACTTAGTCCATACCCCTCACCTTGACGATCGGGAATAAAATATTGCACTCTTGCACCCAGCCCACGCAAGTACATCATCAATAATGCTGTACTGGTAGTACCATCAACGTCATAGTCGCCATGTATCCAGATAAGCTCATCATGTGCGATCGCATATTCTATGCGCTCAACCGCTTTTGCCATGCCGTCCATTAAAAATGGGTCATGCAATTCGCTCAGCGACGGCTGTAGAAAATGCACCGCTTCTTCTCCCGTCGAAACGCCGCGTGCCGCTAAAACACGAGCCAGACTTGGAGGGATACCTATCGAATTTGTCAGTTGTTGTATGATACTATCGTTTCTGTTCTCACGGATAATCCAACGATATTTCACAAAAAATGAATGTTTGTTTCTAAAACTGACGTAAATTTAGCAAAAAGTACCAACCTAACATCAAATTTTGTCAATTTTTTTTAACAATCGGCATTTGCTGTGTGGATTTTTCTTGACACACATTACCTAAAAACATGAGGAAATTAAACCATAGACATACCGATTTTGACGAGGAAGACTCCCCGCTTAACGATGTTCCATATATGAGTTTATCGAATAAAACGAACAAACACAGTTTTAGAAAAACACGTCTGGTTGAGACGAAGCAATCGAATACGGAAACCCATGAAGGCATTGTGATCGCGGGGGTCGGGGCTGTCTGGTTGGTCAATGTTATGCTCAATGATCATGACAAAGCTGTGACAACTATCGAATGCAAAGCCGCGGGGATTATTGTTTCAGAACATCAAGATGCTTCCCTGATAGCGGTGGGCGATGTTGTCGGCATTGAATTACAAAGCTATGAAACGCCATATTCGGGCACCATTGTCCGCGTAGCACAAAGACATACACGTTTATCAAGGGTTATTGCTGCCAAACACAAAACCGAACAAGTGGTGGTGAGTAATATTGATCAGTTAGTCATCGTTATGGCGGCGGCTGAACCCTTTTTTAATGTACGGCTCATTGACAGATACTTGATTGCGGCTGACAAAGGTGATCTTGAACCAATTATCTGTATCAACAAAACAGATCTCATGCCATTGGACTTTATTGAAGAGCAACTATCAGTATATCAAGAACTTGGGATACCTATTGTTCTAACCTCCGTCAAAAAAAATACAGGACTCGATAAGATGTATGCGCTCTTAGAAGGGAAATCATCAGTTTTCAGCGGACCTTCAGGTGTAGGAAAATCATCTCTGACTAATGCGCTTCTCGGTGAAAATACACAGAGCACTCGTACTGTGAGCGAGGCATCCTTTAAGGGAACCCATACTACATCCTTTGTGAAAATGTTCGTATTAAAAAACGGAGGCTATCTTGTTGATACACCGGGACTTCGCGAATGTGCAATTTGGGAGTTATCCCTCGAAGAGCTTCC
>JAYRWZ010000440.1:0-1943 GCA_041917875.1 Chloroflexota bacterium
TCAACCTATCGTGTGTATGATGATTATACAAAACCCAAATATTATATTTTAGATATGTTTCCGTACCCGAGCGGTGCGGGTTTGCATATAGGTCACCCCGAGGGCTATACCGCTACGGATATTATTGCACGATATAAAAAAATGAAAGGATTTAATGTTCTGCATCCAATGGGTTTTGATGCTTTCGGATTACCAACAGAACAATATTCGATGAAGCATGGTATTCATCCATATATTGCAACTATGAATAATGTGGATAATTTTAAGCGACAACTGAATATGCTTGGTTTTGGCTATGATTGGCATCGAGAAATAAATACCACCGACCCGGCATATTATAAATGGACGCAATGGATGTTTTTGATTATATACAATTCGTGGTTTGATGAAAAACAGCAAAAGGCAAGACCGATTGAAGAATTACCTATTCCCGATCATATTTCATCACCTGAAGATATAGAACGTTATCGTGATGAATATCGTCTGGCTTTTATTGATTCAATTCCCGTAAATTGGTGTGAGGAATTAGGTACGGTTCTGGCGAATGAAGAAGTGGACGAATGGAAGGAAAAAGGATTCACTGTTGAACGTAAGCCAATGCGTCAGTGGATGTTACGAATTACAAAGTATGCTCAAAGGTTGCTCGATGATTTGGATGGCGTTGAGTGGGTTGCCTCCACAAAAGAAATGCAAAAAAATTGGATCGGAAAATCCCAAGGTGCGGAAATTTATTTTCCGATATTAGGAGAAGAAGAAAAAATTACCGTATTCACAACGCGTCCCGATACTCTTTTTGGCGCAACGTATGTTGTACTTGCACCCGAACATCCTTTAGTTGCTTTGGTAACTACAGAAAATAATAAAAAAAATATCAGTGAATATCAAGAGAAAGCATCCACAAAAAGTGATTTAGAAAGAACAGAATTAGCAAAAGAAAAAACAGGTTGCTTTACAGGCAGTTATGCCCTCAATCCTGCAACAGGCAAGGAAGTGCCGATATGGATTGCTGACTATGTTTTGGGTCATTACGGGACAGGTGCGGTTATGGCAGTGCCAGCTCATGACGATCGAGATCACGAGTTTGCTAAACAATACGGCTTACCGATTGTTCAAGTTGTGGCTCATGTCGGACATGAAGTTTCAGATGAAAATCTTATTGATTTAGAAAAAAGTGCTTTCACGGACGATGGTGTTTGTATCGAGTCAGAAAATAATGAAGTTTCTTTGAATCATTTAGATACGGCACAAGCAAAAGTAAGAATAATTGCGTGGTTAGAAAATTACCATCATGGTAAAGGAACAATACAGTTTCGTTTACGCGATTGGCTTTTTTCTCGCCAAAGATATTGGGGGGAACCGATTCCGATTATATTTTTTGAAGATGGTACTAAACGGTCTATGGACTATGATGAGTTGCCACTATTATTACCGGAATTGCAAGAATTTAAGCCATCGGGCACCGGTGAATCACCGTTAGCAACAGTGGAAACTTGGATTAATTTCTATGATAAAAAAACAGGAAAAACAGGTAAAATAGAAACAAATACAATGCCGCAATGGGCAGGGTCATGCTGGTATTATTTACGGTATATTGATCCCAAAAATATTCATCGTTTTTGTGATGTTGAAAAAGAAAAGTATTGGATGGGAGATACAGGAGTTGATTTATATGTCGGGGGAACTGAGCACGCTGTTTTACATTTATTGTATGCACGTTTTTGGCATAAAGTTCTTTTTGACTACGGATATGTATCTACAAATGAACCATTTAAAAAATTGTTCCATCAAGGAATGATTTTAGCCGAAGATAATCGTAAAATGTCAAAAAGTCTCGGGAATGTTGTTAATCCGGATGATATTGTTGCACAATTTGGCGCAGATTCATTGCGAGTATTTGAAATGTTTATGGGACCATTGGAAGCGGCTAAACCTTGGGCAAGTAA
>JAYRWZ010000441.1:0-1941 GCA_041917875.1 Chloroflexota bacterium
GAGTTTTTATTAAAGGGACAAAGTCAATTTACTCAAAAAGAGATTTCTGTCGAAGAATATTTTGACATAGAGGAAAATGAAACAATAGATATTTATTGTGTTCCTAAATTTTCACAGCCATATATGTATTTAAACTTCAACATTGAAGAGATACTCTTGGTTGTTATTATACTTGAAATTAACGGTGAAAAAAGAATTCTTAGGCAAACAATTTGGAACAATGGAAATAATTTCTTAACTGAACGAACTGACATTGGAAGTGAGAATGACAAAGAAATGATTTTATCAGTCAGAATTGATGAAACAACTGATTTACATGAAGTAATAAGATTATTTGTGGGTGATAATTTCACAGTACCTGTATATCATAGCTTGATTAATTCAGGTGATAATGGGAGTGAAATTCAAAAACAATTCAATACTGATGTTTACTTAGAAATGATAAAAAATAGACTTATTTAGTTAAGCCACTAATGGGTCAAAAACTTAACAGTGTAACTTTTTCATAACAAAAGTAGTAAAGTTTAATGTATTCAAAATTGCGAGAAGAGAGATTATGACCGAGAAGTACATTTTTATTAATTAAAAATAAAGAGGTTTATCATGGAAAATCCAGAAACTCTGAAATCCCTCGTTAACAAAGGGAATGTTTTAACATCTGAAGATGATAATATTTCAATTGCATTGGATGATTTGGTACCGGAAAAATATAAGGGTACAGATCAGTTTTTAGATATTGTTCAATGGAACATTGAATGGTTTGGTGCTAGAAAATCACAAGAGAAGGACAAAATACGATTTGATACTATAGTGAAGACACTTAAATCACTTAATGCTGATATTTTTGTTTTTCAGGAAATTGCAGGACCTTCAAAAGATGGTCGTTATCCTGGAGCTTTAGATGCCGTGGCTGAGGAATTATCACAACAAGGAGCCGGTGATTATGTTGTTTATTATACGGAAGCAGGCGGAGAACAGCGTGTTGCAATGATGTGGGATAGAAATTGGGTAAGAGCAAAGTCAGATGTTATCGATCTTTTTGAAAAGGGAACACATGAAACAGATGATGGGAGGGATGCTTTTGCACAGAGAACACCACTCTATGGGTATTTTACTACACGGGTTATGTCAGACAGGAATATCGATAAGTTCGATTTTCAATTATTGGGTGTGCACTTAAAAGCTATGGAAGATGGTCATGATCAGCGTTTAAAATCTGCTCATGTTTTAGCGAATTGGATGACTAAAGAAGCTGTAAAAGTTGACTCAGATATTCTAATAATGGGTGATTGGAATGCTCCTCCCGACGATGATTGCTGGAAACCCTTTCATTCGTTGGAAAAGACTAGAAACTCAGAAGTTTTTTTTGAGAGAATCAATGATCCGAGTGATTTTTCATATTTATGGTTAAAAAATAAAACAGATAAATACGTATCAAGAATTGATCTAGCAGCTATGACTCTGTCTTCTATGCAACAAGTTGTCGGCGATGCAGCTACTGTTGTACGTTGGAAACCTATAGAAGAAGTTCTTGCAAAAACAGGTAATTTGACAAATACTGAAGTCCGTGATGTTTTAGACATTATCAAGGAAAACATAAGTGATCATTTACCCACACTTAGCAGGTTCTATTTTAGTAAGCCCTAAAACATATGACGACAGAGACATATAGCAATACGGAGTATGGCTTTTTAGTTGTTGAGAGCGAGAAGTGAAAGTAAAAAAATATAGTTTTGGAGCTGATAATGCGAGATATATTTCCAAAATTCCCCTCAGAAGGAGGGGTGGCGCGCAGCGACAGGGTGGTGTGTTTTTCTATTGTTATGTCATCCCTACGGGATTGAATTTCGTAAACTCCCCTCTTGAGGGGTGGCGCGCAGCGACGGGGTGGTACATTTTCCTATTGTTATCTCATCCCTTCGGGATTGAATTTCAAAAACA
>JAYRWZ010000442.1:0-17584 GCA_041917875.1 Chloroflexota bacterium
CTTTGTTCTATTGCTATAGCCGGCGGTAAACCACGTATTGCATCAACATCAGGTTTATTCATTCTTTCAAGAAACTGCCGAGCATAGGACGATAAAGACTCAACAAACCTTCTTTGACCTTCGGCATATAATGTATCAAAAGCTAAGGACGATTTTCCCGAACCACTGACACCGGAAATTACTGTTATCGCATTGCGAGGGATCTCTACCGATACATTTTTCAGATTATGAACACGTGCATTTTCAATAGATATAGTTTTTTTCACCGTAGAATGAATACTCGGTTTAGCTGATTCACTTTTCTTGGAAACGTTTTTTGCCATAGTTGTTTTTGTTAATCAACTGTAATTTACGAATGAAAAAATGAGTGACGAAACAATAGTAACATTGTATGCAAAAAAAAAGCCGCCGTTACTGTTTGTGACGGCGGCAAATTTCTATAGTTAAAAGAAACTATTTTAATGCAATACCAATACTTATCCGATTTATCAAACCAATCTGAGCATTTGCAGCACTGATAGCATAATCAATTTTACCATCAAATAAACCGGAAGTGTAATTGAGGCCAATACCACCCGAGAAGCCAAATGTATCATGCCCCAATTGATAACCTGCTCTAAGTGCTAACAGATTATTCCAGACATATTCTGTACCAATAGCGCCCTGCTCTTTTGAATCCGCCATAGTGACAAAATCCGCGGCGACTGTCCACCTGTGATCTGCGTCAATTGGAGTATTGTCCGTATTATCTACGACACTCATCATATCAATACCGATACCGGCACGGAATGTTAATGGTAACTGATATTGAGCACTGATAAGCGAGAAATCAACCGGAGCAGCATTCAAACCATTAACCAAATTTCTCACTTGATTTAAGTCCTGACCGGCATAGTTTTGAGCGGGTCCCAGATTGGAGAGCACAAAGCCCAAACGTAAACCTTTCCAATCCGATTCATATTTGGTACCGATATCAAAGGCAATACCATTGGAGCTGACATTTGAGAATGCCGAACTGATATACTTTAAATTTGCCCCAAATGTAAATGCATCAGTGATTTTTCCGGCAAATGATGTTACTAAACACACATCAGATACACTATATGTTCGTCCGCTGCCTGTAGGGTCTTCGATTGTTGTGAAGGGAATATCACTTGCTCCAAAGGAAATCAATCCAAAGCCCACACGATAATCTCCCACTGAAAAAACTCCGGAAGCAAAGTTGTGTGAGAAACCGCCAAACCATTGTGAATAACTAAGATTAGCTTGATATCCCTGCACAGATGCCAAACCTGCCGGATTCCAAAACATTGAAGTCAAATCATTGGCTACTGCAGTATAAGCTCCACCCATCGCAACGGCTTGAGCACCGATTGGGATTTTAAGAAAACTGACCCCAACAACCCCACTACGAGTAATATCTCCTTGTGATGTTTGATAAATTGTCGTTTCCGATTTACTGTTTTGAGTGATTAAAAAACCACATAATGCAATTAATGCAACTTTATATAAATATTTCATAGTAAGTATCCTCAATTATTAATCAATTAATCTGAATGAACCAACAACAATCGAAAATGGAATTGATGTTTTAGCACCATTAGGAGTTTCAATAAGTGCTATCAATGACTGGCTGGCTACTCGTCTGCCACTTTTATTGCTTAAATCATAGATATCCATTGATTCTCTCTCCGGTTCAAATGCAGTCACTTCATCATGCTCAATTGTGTTTACTAATTCACCTGAAGTAGTGTAAATTTTGATTGTACACTTTTTCGGCAAATTTGTAAAGAACACTTTGTTATCATAACTGGATTTTTGACTTTGATTTGTTACATAGTAAGGGTTCGGCACGACGCGCACTGAATTTTTAAGCATATCATCGGTGATTTCATTTTCAGCCGGGATATTGGGGCGTACTTTCACCAAAATATAAGCACTATCCACGGGCAAGCCGAGTGTCCCGCCATACATGCTCAACACTACTTTATCACCGGCTTGGAAATCAACACGTTGTGAACTTGTTTTACCAATAGACGGAGCCGTGAACACTTCGCCGCTTGATGATGTAAGGTGATTTCTTCCACTCATATCAAGGTAGAATTTAGCACCATACACAGATATCTGATTTACGAAATAAATCATAGAATCTTTTGCACCCGCCGGCATATTCGTTACCGGAAGATAATATCTGCCTTGACCAATTAAGCCGGCACTTGTGGAACGACGTGTTGCTAAGCTGAAGTTTGTGTTCACATTCGACCAACCAAAGGAAGCAATATTAAAAGATAAAATTGGCATTTGATTATCATTTAATTCACCATCAACTATCGGTAAGTCAACATGAGGCATTGTTTCAGGATAACGGAAATTCGTTACTGAACCATCACTGTTTTGACGATTAAAACTTGTGATATTTTTTAATCGAACATTCAGGTATGGCACATCAACTTCATACGTAGTTTGATTTGTGGACGAGCCGATTGTAATTGATTTCTTCTCAACATCACCGGGCAGAAACTCTAATTCAAATGTACCGGGACCATAATTGTACTGTCTGAAGCCGGAACCAAATTCAATTCTTTGTGCAACACCATTGCTGGTCAATACGACATCAATTGGTTGTAAGTCTTGGCTGATTTGTTTTGCAAAAGCCGTAGATGCGACGACTCGAGTGTCAACATTACCATTCGATTTAGAGATGTAAGCTGTATCCGGACGCACTATTCCACCATATTGACTGAGATTCCAATCGAAGGAAAATGCTAATGTTTGTTGAGCATTGTTAACCATCGCAGAAGAATAACAACTATTAAATTCAAACGGCTGGGTTGTCACATTACCTGTACGTGTGAGAATTCCTTTACCTTTAGGTGCACTGATTGTAATTAAATTACCATTGGCATCTTTATAAGGATAAGCTCTCAAAGCATTTGTGCTGGCACTATTGTCTGCTGAATCACGAATAAGAGCTGCATTTTCTGTGAAAAAACTATTAAGATCGGGATTACAAAGTCTATCTTCATAACTTGTACTGCCTTCAAATAATAATTGATTTGTTGTCAAATCCGTTAGTTGAAAACCTAAGGTATATACACCGATATCAATTAAATTTGGGGTCTGATTCGGAGTATCTCTCGTCGGATCTTCATCTACATTTTGTCGAACAAAGAATGGGCGATTAACGAACGCTAAACGTAATGTATGCCCTTCTTTTTCATTCATAAAGAGTTTATTAAATCTTGATTCATCAAGAACATGGAATTGGAAATTACTTATACCGCCAAGGCGCGTATTATCCAAGAACTCAATATCGAAACGAGATTTCGGCTCTTTTGCAAAACCACCCGCTAATGCTAATGCTTTTATCTGATTTTGCTCATTGACTCCTGAGTTTTGTTTAGCATTAGTGCTCTGTTTAAAATCTCCTTCATCATCAGAGAGTAAACGATAATAATAGTCAACATTATTAAATATTTTTTCCGTTGCTTCTACTTTTGTAGAAGAAGTTACGTTACCATCCCTATTATCATCACCAACATCAATAAATGTTCTATGGTTTGTAATCGAATCCATGTATGGCAGAATATATTCTTTTGCTATTGTAGCATTATTTACAACACCCGAATCAATTTGTGCAAAAGAAATACTCGCATATCCTTTATTCAACAATTGGAATAATGTATCAACCATTCGATTGTAACGCGAAGCTGTTGCTCTTCTGAAAAGGGCAAGACCTGTGGACGGTAACCGATTAGATACCATATCATAGATAATATCACGCTTTTTCACTTTAGGCCAACCAGATGCACTTCCGCTGTCAGGAACTATTTCTCTATTAAAAGTAGCACTCCACTGAGGAGCTTTATCCTTGAAAGCATCTTCAACCTTAATAATTCCATCAAAATATTTTGCGTAGTCAGCATCACTGTAAGCTGAAAATAATTTATTCCACGGAGGATTTCCATAAGGGGCAAGAAGACTCGAACCGGTAGCGAAACGACGAACATGATAAGTATTTTGATTAATTTGTTTAACAACACGGAACGAATCAAACGGTGCCAATGTTTTATCATAATTCGGGCTGACTCTGGATTTTGCAAAAGGCGAAGGTAAAACCCAACGTGCGATTTCCTTCCAACCAAAAGGACCTCTACGTACATTTGGACGAACATCAAGGTCAAATGTATCTAAATCATCTCTTCTTGCACGATAAAGTGTATAACCTTTAAAATCCAATCCTCTTTCAAGATCATCATAGGACAATTCAGAAGTAGAATCCCATTGTATTTTGATTGCATTATTTAATCCACGGAAACGAATATTTGCCGGATCCGGTGGTTTTGGTGCTTTAAAATTATTATCATAAACTGTTTGAGCAAAAGAATCAATGCGAATTAAATCGCGTAAATCTTCAATTGTTCCGTCAGCATCACCACCTTTTGATGTTTTTGCAAGCACCAAACCAACAACCGTTCTGGCAGTATCGCCGGGTTCCATTGTAAAAGGACCGCTCGCCATCATAAATCGTTTATCACCGACTTCGCCTTGACCATCTTTTTCTCCTTTACCAATAAAGTCATAACGATTTTCATTCGTAAGCGGGTCATTTTCAATAGGCCAGTTCTTAAATGTTCTTAGACCTAATTGCTCAGAATTTGAAAATACTCGTTTATCTTTACGAATTCTGCCAATACTGTCTTTTGATGCTCCGATAAGAATTTGGACCACGGAGTCTTCTGTCTCTCTTGGAGGTGCTTTTTTGCCGACAATAATTGTTTTTACATAAGGATAAACCGCCGGACTTTCCAAGAAATCAAAACCTAAATAACCAAAACCGCGACCTGCTTCACCGGCAGTACCCAATGACCATTGTACTGCGAGGTTAAAATCGGGTTTTTCTGTCACAAACCGTGCATTATCATTTCGCGCACCAATTTGAGAATTTGAAGTCAATGCAATATCCACATCAAATACTGGAGCAATCCATGAATTATAAAGAGTGTCACTCGACGTATTTATCAAATTATATTTGATGAAAATGAAATCTTTAAAATCACCAAATCCCCATGAATAAATGGTTTGCTCAGTTTGAACGCGTAATGGGTAGCCCTCACGCTTTCTCAAAGTGGCACCGCCTTCATAGCGACTCATATCAGTGTCTTTGAATGTAGAAAATATATCTTCCTGAGAAATAAATGCAGGACCTTTCGGATAATCTTCGGGTGATCTGTCATTTTCATTTTGAATATAATATCCAAAATAACGGCGCTCTTTTAATCTTTCGGAATCCTTTGTGTCCCAAAGAGGCCAATTAGGTCCATCTTGGGGATTGAGAGGAACACCGGTAACAGGATTAAAATCGGTTGAAAAATATACTCGATATTTAAGTATTTGTGAATTCTGAACATTGTCACCGTCAGAAATTCTGCCGGGTACCATCCAAGAACGACCGGAATTAGGATTGTATGAAATTAAGCACAATTTTTTTAGTGAATCTTGCGGATTAACACGTTTTTGTGTTGCCAACCATACCCCACCCGCAAAAATATATTGATTCGTGGTACCGCGAGGCCAAATCCCCCCTCCAACACCTTGCGCAATATTATAGCCAAATATTCCATAATTAGAATTATAAAATGAAATACGGCTAACTTTATTTAATTGATTATCATAAACACCGGATGGTGTACGCAATATTTCTTCATCTTGTTCTTTACCTTTGGTTCGATCAATATCGGCCATAGATACCATTGGAACAAAACAAATCAACGCCAATATTGCGAGGAAATGTGTATTGATTTTAGTATTCATATTTAATCTCCTTAATATTAGAATCTGATCATAAATCCAAGATAAACTTGGCGTGGTGCTTGAAAATTAGTTCTACGATTTTGGACATCACTCACGTATTGCAAGTAACCTTGATACTTTTCATCAAGTGTATTTTTTCCATCATTATTGGTATCAATTGTTGCATTATAAAGACGATCTCTATAATTTGCGTCAAATTGATTCGGGGCTGAGGACTCCGGTATAAATTCATTTGCTTCTTTATACCAAATATCACCATTAAGTGATCCGGCATTAAGGTTGAGTCCGTCAGAATCTTGGAGAGGATCATTCGTTCTCGGGAAAACTGCAACAGCATTCACTAAATTCAAGAGATTGTTGACATCAATGAAAAACTCTAAACGGGTTTTTGCCATCAATTCTTCACCGAACCAATCAGCCAACATAAATGCTTTAGAGAAGCGAACATCAAGGTCGAAACGTCCCGGCTGTCTAGCAGAATTATTATCTCCAATTGCATTACCACTTGCATTAAGCGGAGTAAACGGTAATCCTGAACGATATCTTCCCGTAAAGCCGATATCAACATTCTCTAATGGATAGATTCCGGCTATAGAAGGTCCTTCATTTTTTGCCCATACAAAATTTATAATCGCATTAACGGTATGTCTTCTGTCGAAACTGGTAGCAAAATCGGTCAGAGGTATCGCGCGTTCTAATGTGAAAATATCTAAAGGTAAATTACTATTGTCTGAAGCGTTTGTTGATGTTGATGTAACCGAAGCCAATGTATAGTTAATATCGAAACCGAAGTGATCCGTTGGTCTTTTTCTAAATGTTAACTCAAGTCCCCGAGAAGAACCATATTCACCACCTGAATATAAATAATACGGATTTTCAGTATCCGCAACATACGCTAATCCGACAAGATTATAATCGTCTTTGTAATAAGCGGTCAAGTCAAAAGCGAAATCATCACTTAATTGTAAATTATACGCTACCTGAAACTGATTTGTTCTTTGGGGATCCAAGTCTGGATTACCGATTTGTACATTACCGCGAGCAATAGATGTTGCGAAACCATCATACAGATATTGGAACAATGGCTTTTGATAATAAATACCGTATGACAAATTGATAATTGAACGCTTTGTCACAGGGTATGCAACACTAATACGAGGACTTATCATAAACTTTGGTTTCGTATCGGCAAATGCTGATGTATTTATACTGTCAATACGAGCAAATTTTGAGAAATCAACGCGGTGACGAACATTTGCGGCAAATCCGTCAAAACGAAGTCCCGGGCTGATAACAATTCCCTTGTAGGTTATTTGATCTTGAATAAAAACAGCAGCATCCCAAGGATTATAAGGAGTACTTGTTTGTCTATAAAAGAAGCTTGATTTATTCTCATCTGCATAGACATTACCATCAAAACGAGATGTATAGACATCAAAAAAACCGTTCTCATCCCATGGCAAGCTATTGCTAAATCGCTCTATCTCGAATGTGTTAAACTCAAATCCCGTTTTGATTTTATGACTAACTTCGCCGGCTTCTATATCAAGATTATAATTACCGTCAACGCGTATATAATTCTGAAAACGAAAATCTAAAGCTCTTTCATTACCCGTATAATCAAAGAATTGCGCTCTGCCATAAGGATTTCTTGACGAAGTTCTGTCTGTTTGTCCTTCAAAAAATCCGGTAATCGGATTTCTCACACCCTCATCACCTTCATATACATCAATTGCTTTATTTGCTCGGTTTTGAATCATGGCACCGCTCTCGAATGTTTGGCGATCTAAAGGCTCATAAACATCAATACCGGAAAAGAAGCCGGGATTATCAAAATTCGATCTTTTGGCAATTTCCGTATTGTTTTGATTATAGGAAACCGATACCTCGAAAAAACTATTGTTATCAATAACTTGATTGATACGAGCCATCAAGTTGTTCTGGTAAGCATTGACCACGGCATTTTTTGCCAATCTTTCTTGAATGGCAAAATTTGTATCACCTACGGTGCGGCCATTTTCTTGGCGTAAATTTAATACTTGCGGACTTGTCGCATAAAGCCATGCCCAATTTTGAGATTCTCTCGAAGTAATACCGAGTTGACCACCAAATACCAAGTTAAAGTTACCAAATGCGAGTTTAACACGTCCCGTTAAATTATTAATCCACGATTGATCATTCGGTATTTGACCAAGATTATTCCCCCAAGGGTCAATCACTCCAATACCATTATTGTCAAATTCTGAATAAGAATTTCTACCTGATATGAAAAATGTAGATCCATCCATACCGGGTAAAGGTCCACCAAAATTAACATCAAAGTTATTTTCATTTCTTCCCATAAATTGCAAGCCATTGTTTGCTTTACCCCATAAGGAAGGAATATCGGTTCTCCATCGGAAAAGACCTTCATAACTGTCGGTATTTCCTGTTTTGATAACAGTATTGACAACTCCGCCGAGAGCATTACCATATTCAGCAGAAAAACCGCCGGAGATAACTTGTACTTGTTCAACGCCGAAAGCCGATACAGTTGGAGCAGTTCTTGTACCATTTGCACCAAAACCACCGGTGAATTGATCTGACATGTTTTGACCATCTACAAGAACTTGTGTATTTTCAGGACGTGAACCGCGCACAACAAAACCACCGGCATCAAGAGTTACACCGCTGGAAAGTGCAACAGCATTCTGAACAGATTCCACGGCAATTTTTGTATTATCTGCACCGCTGCGCTCACGATTAGTTCCTTTAACATCTTGGCTCACAAGTTCTTTAAAGCCAACAATCTCAACTACATCCGTTTCTTTTACTTTTTCTTCACGGAGTACAATAGTCACTTCTGATGTTTTATCAGCAGAAACTGTGACATCATATTTCGTAGGTTTATACCCGATAAAACTTGCCTCAAGCGTATAACTCTTAGCATCAAGTTTATTAATTTTAAAGGTACCATCAGGTTTGGTATTTGCACCACGTTTTGTCCCGAGAACTTTTACAGTTGCACCGGCAAGTGGTTTCTTCTTACTATCCAGCACCTTCCCTTCAATGGTACCATAGATACCTGCGCTGGCGATGGATGGAATTGCCAAAAGAACGGCAATCAGAATGAGTAATTTTTTTTGCATAATAACCTCACGTTATTTGTAACAAATTATAAGTTTGCTCGTTGATTTCAAAAAAATCGGTCGGGCATCTGTTCAATGCTCGACCGCTGAATGTGCTTCTAAATACTATATAAATAAAGACATTATTTAATGACGACAAATGATTTCGTTATATGTTGATTGCCTTGTTGTATTCTCACAGAATACATACCGGCAGATAATGCCTTCAAAGATAACATAATTTCTTGAGAACTCGCATCATGCAAGGTATGAGAAAGAACGATATTGCCTAATTGATCCACTATATCCACAGACACTTTGCCTGTTTGATTGGTTACAAAATCTATTGCCAAATAGTCTTTTGCGGGATTGGGGCGAATCACAATAGAGTTATTCTCATCTTGTTCTTGTACGGAAGTGAGTGATTTATCCAAGTTTTTGATGGCAATTTGCTCCGCAAATCCGAGTGCTTGCGGCTGATAGAATGAAGTGCTTAGTACACTTGTCGGTACAACTTCAAAATAAACCCCTGTCTCTTCTGTCGGCAACTCTGTATTTGTTACTCTGTCACCGGGCACAGCATCTGCCGAATAGGCAATAAACATATTACCATCAACACTATTAAACATAGAAGGGAAAAGACAATCATTACCATTTGGTGTGATATTGACAGGCATTGACCACTGAGTAGAACCAGCCGGCTTATGTGTCACATATATATGTCCATAATATCCTTTGATTGTTTGATCTGGAATACCATCGCGAGTGGTATTGGTGTCAATGGCAACATCTACGACATCGCCTTCAACAACGGAATTGTATGTCAAATACAATGTATTGTCTTTGCCCAAACCTAATTGCGGGTAACGAACTAAGCCGGAATATCTGCGACGGCTGATGACATCAGTTTCATCAGGAACCATAGCCACGGGTGGGGACGAAATTCTGTAGCGTGTATCGGCGCCTTCTTCCCAATACCAAAATCCTAATTTTCTTCCGGCATAGGCTTGTACATCGTCAATATCATAGATTGTACTTGATGAGATTGTTGTATCAGCTCCGTCAAAAGCACCCTCCCTGATAACATAGGCAATCATCTCATTAAACACAAAATGCGCTTTGCCATCATTGTCAATGATAACATCCATGTGATTTCCGCAGGACAATACGGTATCGGTAAAAATTTTCACTGCATTACCACCCGTATTATCACCCTCAACTCTACCATTTGTAAATTGTGGATTCATCACTGCAAGTGGTTGCTCCGACCAAGATTCACCATTGTCTGTTGATTTTTTATAAGCAACTTGTAAACCGCGAGTTCCATAGACTGCAACAACATTGTCACCATTGGCTGCAATCGCATATACATCACCGCCTTGTGACTGTCCTTCATCGCTGAGCAATATTTCCTCTCCCCAGCTGCGACCTTTATCAGTCGAGCGACGATAATAAAGGGAGGACTGTGAACCGGCGGCAACTTGATACGTGTATATCATGTGGACATAGTCCTTGCCGTCAACGGCGATTCTGCCCCACAATGTTTCACCGGGAGCAACCTCGATTTTTCTATTTGGTGGTGAACCAAAACTGGTAGCATAAGCAAATTCCATTGGGGTGTGGGTTGAGGTAGCAATACTCCCATCTTTAAACTGAACAATATTGGGCCAACCTCTTCTTAATCCATTTTCGGTTGGAATTTTATCCCATGATTCACTGACATTTTGTGGATTTGCCATATCTGTGATATCGACAATGGCATAATGAGCACCACGAGAATCATTAAAACCGGAAGCACCGGGCGCACCCGCAGTAAATTCTCCGCGTGTACTGTCTTTTGATGCCATCCAAAACATTTGAGCATACACATTCTCGGATCCCGGTTCTTTAGAAACGACCACACGTTCCGGCATACAGGCATTGGTCTGGAAATCATAAAAAGTATAACCCAATTTTAGACCTTTTGGTGCTTCAGCAGGACTCAGTACAGAATTAGTACTCGTTTTTTTTGTCGGTACACCAATTCTCACTTTCGAGCTCGCAACACTTTCTTCAATTCTGGTTTGATGTGAAGGTATCGAGTGATTGGGGGTTGTTAGAACAACGTTCTTTTGTGCGGGCGCATTCATCGCCGTAGCGAAGAGGCAAACAGCCCCTCCGAGAAGAGTATAGACTCTGTTCATTCGTCAGCTCCACTTGACTATTGAAAAAGTAATTATGAATTATTTTTCAAAAATATAAAGTCTAAACTTTACAACCAAATATTTTGGTAAGTTTTAGTGTTAAAGTTTAACCTGCACACCATAAGCTAATGCTATCATGACATTCGTTTGTAATGATTTGCCGAGCTGACGACCTTCACGTATCGAGAAAGTTTTTCCTTCTGCTCCAATGGTTAACGAAATGGTGGAATTCACCTTATACTCCGCATAAGAGCGAGCAAACACAAGGGGTCCGCTACCGGCAGCACCAATTCCGCCTGCTATATTTATTGCAAAGTCTTGCGTGTTTAGAACAGCTTGCTCTATGAATGCCCCACCCCAATACAGAGAAACAGTGTTATCACTAATTGCGTTTTCCTGAGTATCATTGTCAATCGGTAAAGAATTGTTGTTGTCTTCTTTCCCAAGTATAGACATATCTCTGCCTGTAGGATACTCTTTTGCAATCAATATCTCTGAAGAAATCAAAGGATTAGGAACTGACTGATAAGCGTACGTAAACCCTACCTGTCCCATCTCCAATCCGACTTTAGTACCTTCCTTCACATCATAACCAATACTCTGCGAAAATGAACTTGCATTTACTGAATTTTTATTGCCATACACAAAACCATTGTTGAGAAATGATCGAATATGAACAGCCGATTTATGCTCACTTGAATGCAATACGGTTTGTTCCGTACTTTTCTGATGATCCGAAACATCGTAATGTTTTTGGACTATTCCGGCGATTTCAGAAGTTTGCGAGTGTTGAGTATTTGCTTGTTTAACGTCATGATTACGGTTTTCACCTCGTATTTCTACATTCCCTTGAGTGTTTGGTTCATATACATACGATGAAGTCATATTTTTTTCTTGTACAGACTCTAAAGTTGGCTTCATTGGCATATTTGACATCGCAACGGAAAAGGGTACAAAAATTTCTTCATCTATATTAGGAATTTCAATGCCATTCATCTTGTCTGCAACGGCATTGTACGAATCCTCTTTCGACCACTCTGAAAATTCAGCTGGTTCAACCCTTTGTTCAATCGAATATGCTATAACAGTATTCTTTTGAGAATTGTGACTCTTCGTACCTGTATTGTTTTTTGATTGCAAAGAAGTTTCCTGTACAAAGTTTGTTTCTTTCTCTGTTTGGGCAAAATAGGAACCTCCGCTCATTGGCAATTTCAACTCAGCTACGGAACTCATCATTGCAATAAACAAAACAAGAAAAGCAGCGAAACGCGGAGTAAAAGCCCTGGGTCTTTTATTTTTGATGAGCGTAGGTATTGCGACCGATTGAGACTTTGGCAGCTCTAATCTCAATGAAGAAAAAATGGCATTCTCTGTGGCAAAAAGAACACTATCATCTATGACTATCTCCGGTTCATCTTTCATGGCTATATGCAAAGAAACCGCCATATTAAACTGCTCTTTTGCAATCGGATTTTCTGAAAGAATCGTACGCAACGCTCGGTCTTCCTCAGAGGAAAGTGACCCATCAAGATACTTGGAAACAAGGATATCAAACATCGTATTGCTCCTCCATCACAGGGGCTAATATCTTACGAAGCAACAATCTGGCTCTGTGAACACGAACTTTTGCCAATGACAAATCACTGCCAATAATATCAGCGATTTCTTGATATGAATATCCTTCATATTCACGAAGTATCAGGGCTTCTTTCAAGACATAGGGCAACTGTGCCAATGCATCTTGTATTACTTTTTGAATACCAAAGTCAGAAATCTGCTGTTTTTGATAGAGATGAAGTTCTTCATTAAACTCATCATGTGATTTACGTGAACGAATCGCATTATAACAGACCCTTCGAGCAATGGTATATACCCACGCATTAAAATTCTCGCCACGGCATTCCAAACGATGCTCATAAACGCGGATAAACGTCTCTTGAAGGGCATCTTGAGCCGCTGCGTGATCATTGAGCATTCTTACACAAAACCTCAAGATATTTTTCGCATAATGTCTATACAAAACTTGAAAAGACTCAACATCACCTTCACAAAAGCGTAGTATCCTCTCGCTTAGATCCATAGGGGGTAATTTGTGTTGAGTATGCGACATAAGAATTGATTCTGTTGATTTGTTACTCCGAAAGACACATAACTTCATGAATGGTTACAAAACCTAAAGAAATTGCTCCAAACGTGCTAATGCAAGACGTACCGAATCGGCAAGTTGTTGGTTTTGAATAGTGTGTTCGCTGCTGTCAATCGTTTGCTTGGACAAAGATGCACTCTCTTTTAACTCCTTGTTCTCATGTTGTACGAGTTCTAACAGTAAGTCTTGTTTTGATAACTTTTCCGACATTATTTTTAGTTGCTCAGCCAAGGATGATACTTGAGCCAATGCTGATTTTTTCTCAGACTTTAAAAAATTAATTTCATCATTAACGGCAGACATTTTTCGCTTTACCGCTACTAACTCACTGTGAAGATCTGAATCATCAACATTAAGGGAAAGTTGATTGATATGGTCATTTCCTTGTTGAGAATATTGGGATAATGAAGCTGTAAGTGATGTAAGTTTTGCACTTAACTCCTGAATTGACTTCTCTTTTTGATGTAGCAATAACTCATCGGAAGAACGTTCCCGCGTCAAATGTATCATTTGTTCTTTCCATCGCAAAGCATTGGCGTTTTCATCTTCGAGTTGTTTCATTAGACTGTGAATCTGAACTTTAAGATCGGCAATTTCTTCTTTTGCTTCATTATTTTTTGCTTTTTCTTGTACAATATCTTTTTGTAATCTTTCAATCGTAGTCGTTGTGCGTTCTTGCGAATTGTTCTTTTCTCCTACTAATTCTGAAATTTGTGCCAAGTAATCATCTCGTTCATCTCTCAATTTGTTTAGCGTCGCTGTGATTTGTGCGTTCTCATATTCGATGGTTTGTTTTTCCGATGTAACTTGATCAAACAAGAGCTCTTGCGCTCTCAAGCGGGTTTCCAGTTCTTTATTCTTCAAGATAAAATGAGCTTCTTTTTCGCTCATTTCATGCTTAAGCATCTCAATGCTTTGTTTTAAACTTTGTGCGGCATCTTCTCGTTCTTTTTGCGATGTGTCCAAATCTGAGGTCGCACCGACAAGTGCTTCTTTTGTTTGTAACAATTCATGTTCAAGTGTATGAATGGTAGCAACTAAACTATTATTCAACAGCTCCAATTCCGCAATGGTTCTCGTCAGTTCTGCTCTGCCGCGTTCCGACGCCGATTGCTCTTCTTCCGATTGCATTTGCAAAGCATGTAATTCAGATTTGAGTACCTCGACAGTTGCTCTTAGATCCGATACATCGTTTTCAATTAGGGCATTTTTTCCATAAAGCGAAGTTAGTTCAATATCTTTTGCTGTTAATGTTGAAGTAAGTGTCATTCGCTGATTTTCCAATTCGGCAAGCGATTGCTGAGATTCGTGTAATGAATTTTTCAATGAGGTCAACTCATTTGCGGTATCTGTACGCTGATGCTCGGAACTTTGCAACTTCTCTTCAAACTCAGTACTTTGTTTCCGTAGAAGGGCAATCTCATCTCGAGACATTTCTCTGTCTTGCTTTAACTCGCTCAATTCAAGTAACAACTTCTCATAGGATGAATTAACGGCATTGAGCTTTTCGGTCAATAACCAAACCGACTGCTGCTCTTTTTGGACTAATTGCTGCAGCTCTCTCTCACTACTTCTCGCAGTTGACAACTCTTCTTCACGTTGTGATAAAGCCCTTTGCGATTCGATCAACTGTGCAGAATAATCATCCAATGAACGCAATTGTTCGGCTATTTGTTGTTCATATTCACGCGCGGAACGAAGCTGTAAATGCAAACGTTCTTGCACCATAAGCTGCTCGTCTATCTTGCGTTGAAGCGATTCGATTTGCTTGTCTCTGTCGGCTTTATCTGTTTCAAGATGACTGTTGACCCTTTTTAAGTCCAAAATCTGCTGCGTATAGGTATCAATACTTTCCTGCTGTACTTTATGCAAACGGCTGTATTCTTTCGCTTCTTCGTGGGTTTGCAACAAAGCATTTTTTTCTTGCGTCAATTCGTCAATCATCGTTTTGAGCGAAGTTATTTCTTCTTTCTGTTTGGGGATATCGAACAGTTTACTTTCTGCTTCGGCACGCTCGTTTTTAAGTTTTTGTATTTCATTGAGATGATGATTCACATCGGCATTTTTTCTTGCCAGCTCTTTACGCATAATCTCTAGGTTTTTTTCAAACTCTAACATCTCATTGAGTTTTTGAGACAATGTCGCATTCTCTGATTCAAGAGAATCCACACGCTTTACAATAGTCTCCTTTGCAGTTAAAGCGACTGAAATGTCCTCAAAATTTTTCTTGAGATTTTTATTTTCCTCAGCCAAAGCAGTCAGTTGCTTCAATGCTTCAGAAAGTTTAGTCAAATTTTCACCGGAATGGGTTTCCAAAACATGGTATTGCTCTTCTAACTTGCTGTATGCACGCTGATCTGCAGACATAGACTCCATATCTTGTCTTATCTTATTCATTTCATCGCGTGTGCGGCGTAACTCATCAAGCACTATATCTTTATCTTTGGTCGCTTGTTGAAGCGAAGATGACAAAGTGCGGTTCTCATTGCGTGTAGCTTTAAGTATATCGGCTGATGCATTTACCGATGTCCATAATTTTTGGACGGCAGATTCTAAAGATGGATGTATCATTATTGTCTTAGAGTATTTGTAGTCATTTCGGCAAAATTACGGCTAAAAATGTAGGCAGCATGCAGTATTGTAACTAAAAGTGTTAAACTTTAGTCAATTGTTTGGCAAAATCACTTTTTTTGCAGTAATTTCGCTAAAAACTTACATTATTTAACACCATTATCATAAGTTTATGAAAAAACTGATTCACTTTGCTCTTTCATTAGCGATTGCAGCGCCCATAGGAGCACAAACCTCCTCCTATGTCAATGAACAAACATCAACGACGAGATCAAATGATCGGAGTAAAGCCGAGAGCCGTGAGATGGCTGTAGCTCGTCCCAAACATTCGTCAGAAAAGCCATTGTCTTCAAATGGAGTAGTGGTTGATAAAAATGTTTAACGCTTTTTCTTATCTGGGTAAAACCACACCCTTTGTCTATGAGCCAAAATCCAATATGTATATCAAAGTACAAAGAGGACCCGACGGTGATACACGTGGATTTCTTTATATCTCCGGCAGTACCGACAATGGTAAAACATGGACAGATCCGGTACAGGTCTATGATCCCGCAGATAGTGACGGCGACCAAGCACGCTACCCATCGTATACAGGTTACAAATCCTAATGGAAGCAGTAAATTAGAAGATTTGGACTATACGATTTTTGCACCGGTGTTACGCTCTACCAACAAGGTAAAAGATTTTTTCAACGGATATAATCTCATCTTCAAAAAAACCGGATCAGCACCATCCATTTTTGCATATCCGGAACCTGATGGCTCGGACAATAAAGACAGAATGACATGGGGTACAAACTCCTCAATCGCTTCAGATGAGGCGTCATCTAAGATATATCTTTCACAGATGCTCAATACCAGAAATATAGAAGACACATCAAGAATTCGCGGTGCTTACGGTACGTATGGATTCATGGCAGCTGATACAAAATTACAAGAAGCCACCGGGTCATTGCCTGTTTCTTGGGCTTATGATCAATTTCCAAAATCAAGCAGTACATCAACGGTAACGAGAGAATCAAGTTTTAACTCGAATCCTCTCATTGGTACCGATTCTGAGGGGAATATTTATACTGCGGTTCTGAATTTTTGGGATAAAGAGTTAGTGATTGATGAGCAAAGACGTAAAGTTGGCGTGTCCAAATCCACAGACAAAGGTGTGACATGGACCGCATTTGAGCAAATTCCCGAAAATGCGATAGTAGCCTTTTTGGAGTCTATCGGTGCTGATACTGAACAAGCTCAAAGTGGTGTCGTCGGAAGCACTGCATATCATAGTCATGGTTTTGTTGTCACAGGAAAAGATGAATTTTCTTACATCTACCCATTATCTGTTACAATCGAAGGAAGTCGGATTCCAACAATCGTTCATGCTTACAAAAAAAATGGTGCATGGGGATTGAAAAGAGTTGCTGAATATTCCGGTAGTATTCCCATTTTTCAACAAATAAATGCAACATCAGGTAGTCTCACCAATGATACAAGTTCTCGCGGCAATGAAATTCAAGTTGCTCGCACTTTGGATGGTAAACATTTAGTAGCTAAATGGATTGATTTTGTTCCCTATATGATTGATGATCAAGAAACACAAGTATCAGATATTTTTGTTTCCGTGTATGATATCGAACTTGTTTAAACAAAAGCCGGGAAGTTGAACATTCGTATATTTGCAAAAAGAAGAACAAGTTACACAAATGGAACAACTCCCCGATATGATCTTAACAAAATTACAACAAAATCAGTTAGTAACAATATGCAGTGAGA
>JAYRWZ010000443.1:0-1930 GCA_041917875.1 Chloroflexota bacterium
ATGGACTGAATCGCCTAAAAATGAGCAAGATTGTGATATGATTGAAGCAGAAGATGGTTCATTACTCGTTCTGACTTCGGTGCTCGATAATTCAAAGATTAATGTTCAAGGTTCTATAAGAAGATTTTCTGCGTCAATAGAATTATTAGATACAAAAGCAGTATATGCTAAAGAGAAATTTTTACTTTCGCATATTATTCCTTTGCCACAAAAAAATGGTTATGTTATTTCAGGTTCAACAACAACGTATGACGATATAGAGAAATATGCCGGTGGGACAAGTTTTATACCGGCAATGGATGGCTTTGTATGTGTCGTCAATAATGATTTATCATTACGTTGGTCTTCTATTTTTGGTATAGGTGGTCGTTCTGACGTTATTGAAAGTATAATTCCGATATCTGATGAAGAATTTTATGTTGGTGGATTTTATGATAATTATCGAGCCATAGCACGTGTTAAATTTACGCCTGTGACTTCTGTTGGAGAAGAAGTTCAACACACTGAAATAAGTTCATCTATTGTATTGGATTATACTAAAGGTAAAGTACAAGCATCCGATGCAGAAGATTTGGGTATTTATGATGTTTTGGGACAGCGATTATTAGGTATGAGCGGTGAAAGAGGTAATCTTGCACTTGATACGCAAGGATTGCCTGTGGGTTTATATTATGCCCATGCTCAAGACAAACACGGCAATCGTTCGACTTTACCATTGA
The DNA here is from genome assembly GCA_041917875.1 of Chloroflexota bacterium. Taxonomy (GTDB): domain Bacteria; phylum Bacteroidota; class Ignavibacteria; order Kapaibacteriales; family UBA961; genus UBA2353. The sequence continues at coordinate 720 of JAYRWZ010000443.1, forward strand.
TTGTTCGATAAAAATTTCTTTTGTTTAAAAAAATAAGCCCATATTTCTATGGGCTTTGTTGTTGCGAAACATTTTTTTGTATTGTGTTTGCATACGATAGAAAAGTTTTGTATGTTTGCACTTGAATACCGCACCGTACCCGACCGTGATGCTCTGCGGTGTTCGAAATGTTGAAACTATTATAGCTACGTATCATGAGTTATTTCATGACGATCTTATCTTATCTTATCTTATCTTATCTTTGCGCGGATTGGACTACACTACCTTTGCACGAACGCCCGCCGCCATATCTTTCTTTTTGGTATTCTCATTCTTCCATCAATCATTCATTACATTTTTTTACCAAATTGAAAGTTAAACCTATGAAAAATATTAAGATATTATTAATTATTCTCGCGCTGTTTTGTTCAGCACATCAACTTAAAGCGCAATTTGAAAATAATTGTGAGTCCGAGTGCGAAAATCCCATTATAACAAGCGATACAGTTCATTTTAAACATCCACTCTTTCCGAATTGTACTATAATTGCATCATATTCTGTACGAACTTGTCCTAATGGCAAAGTAGAGATAATCACCCGAGCAGTTGGATATGGCACGGGACCTGATTGTAATGCCTTATCTGCATGGCTACAAACCCCCGGATTTGAATTTACCAATCATGATGAATTATGGATTATGGCTTATCGCGCGGCTTCTGAAAAAGACTTTAAGCAACGCTATAATGTATTGTTATCGGTTAATCAAGGATTTCTGTTAGAATGTCCCAATGGTTATGAAACTTATGAAATGCATAGAGCGCAATGTGTGAAATTTTGCACCTATAATGATGCGATAGGACAGATGATGTGGTATCAGCAAATTACATGCAATTCTAATGCTTGTTGTATTTTGAAAAGAAAGATTTGTTTTAATACTACGACTCAACAAATGGAAATAACAGAAACACGAACGCATAGTAATCAAGGTGCGAATTGTACCACTTCGACAACATTATGTCCTCCGACAATGCTTCTCAGCGGACCGGGTATTGTTGCGCCTCGCGAGATTCCCTTTGATGGTGTTGAAACTGATTGTAGTGTTCCATGTGATTAAACTAAATTAAAGGAGTTTTTTATGAAAAATTATTTATATAAATATGGTCAATACTTTATGTTATTGGTATTGACATCTACGGCAATGTTGTCGCAATCTATTGACATACAAACGATA
>JAYRWZ010000444.1:0-2488 GCA_041917875.1 Chloroflexota bacterium
CAACACTGAGAACTCCAAGACCACATTGTTTTCGGTATAATATACATTATTCACAAAATAAATTTTTCTATGATCATAGATATTCGCAGCGATACGGTTACGCAGCCGACAACACAAATGCGCACAATTATTGCCAATGCACCTGTTGGCGATGATGTATTTTCCGAAGATCCTTCCGTGAATGAATTAGAACAATTTGGTGCTGAATTACTCGGAAAGGAAGCTGCTTTATTTGTTCCTTCGGGCACAATGGGCAATCAAATATGTTTAGCATTACATTCCCATGCAGGTGATGAAGCCATCGTAGAAGGTGAATCGCATATTTTCCATTATGAAACGGGCGCGCCATCACTTATTGCTCGTGTGCAATTGCATTGTGTGCCTTCTCCCAAAGGAGAAATGCGTGCTGAAGACATAGAATATGCCATAAGACCGGGAGATTATTATTTCCCTCGCACAGCAGTTATTTGTTTGGAAAATAGCCATAATCGGCATGGCGGCACCATAATTTCTTTACAAAATATTATGGAAATTGCTGCTGTGGCACAGCGCAACAATTGTGCTTTCCATTGCGACGGCGCTCGGTTGTGGAATGTGGAAGCAGCAACTGGGATTTCCATTGCCGACTATGCAGCGCCATTCGATACATTATCCGTCTGTTTATCGAAGGGATTGGGCGCACCGGTCGGCTCACTGATTGTCGGCTCACAAGCCCATATCACTGCTGCCAGAAAATGGCGTAAAATGTTAGGCGGCGGCATGAGACAAGCGGGTATTTTGGCGGCTGCCGGACTTCATGCTCTCAAATATCATCGGGAATTATTGCCCTTAGATCATGAGAATGCTTCTCGGTTTGCTCATATACTCAATCAGTCCGAAGCTATTGATGTGACAATGCCGGAAACCAATATTGTCCTTTTTAAACTTGCCCATGATGCGCCGGATTTTACGGAACGCTGCAAACAAAAAGGCATTCTGATTTCGAGAGGTCGTCCCGGATTGTATCGCGCGGTATTTCATTTTCAAATCAGCAAAGAGCAGACTTCCAAAGCAGCAGAGATCATACGACAGGAGGCAGAGAAATTGCTATGATGGCTGAAGCGCCGCAGTTGCCGTATGTCTATAGTATTGATGGATTGGGCATAAAGCTCAATATTCGCCCTTTGGGAACAGAGGATTCTTTCGAGCAGATGACATCACTCCTCCATCGGTCATATCAACCGCTTGCCGAGATGGGACTTCGTTTTCTTGCTACACATCAAGACAGCGCAACAACAAAGGAGCGGTGTTTGTCCGGCTATACATTTGTGGCAGAACATGGCAAACAGCTTGTGGCTACCCTGACCCTTTACCCATCCTCACCGACATCACATTGCGACTATTATCGTCGTCCGGATGTCTGGCATTTTGGTCAATTTGCTGTGCATCCTTCGCTACAGAAACACGGTATCGGCAGTGTTATGATGGACTTAGCAGAAGCAATTGCAGCACATAAGGATGCAAAAGAATTGGCATTAGACACTTCCGAGCAAGCATTGCATCTCATTGATTACTATCAAAAAAGAGGGTATGAATTTCGGGAATATGTGCAATGGGACATCACAAATTATCGCAGCATTATCGTATCCAAAAGGCTTGGATGAGAACCATGCGGACACAGAACTTACAAGAAAAGTTCAGATAACTTTGGTTAAAACAAATGAATACCGTATTTTTGCAAGCTATATTTCTGACGGAGAATCTAACAATGCAAAAAGTAAAACTCGTTGAGCAGTTGACAATGGCAAAAGCTGCTGAAATCCGCGCTACCAAAAATGACGGTAAACCCGTTGAGTTGCCGAGTTTTCGTCCCGGTGACACAGTGAACATTGCTGTTCGTGTTATCGAGGGTGAAAAAGAGCGTATTCAGAATTTTCAAGGAATCGTAATTGCACGTCGTGGTTCAGGCGTGAACGAAACATTCCGCGTTCGTAAAGTATCGAACGGTGTGGGCGTTGAGCGTATTTTCCCTCTTCACTCACCAACAATCCAAAACCTTACCGTTGTGCGTAATGGTTCTGTGCGTCGTGCTAAATTATACTACTTGCGCGGTATGTCCGAAAAGAAAATTCGTGCAAAACTCAGCTAAGAATATTTCAACATTCTTTGCTTCATTGCGTATCAAAAAAAAGGCGGTTTCTACCGCCTTTTTTGTTTTTGTGGGGGGCTATTTCCATTCAACATACCCTAATGGTAATTCATTTAGTTCCATTCGAGATTCACGCCACTGAGGATAGAATTTATCTAATAACTGAATAAATTTTTCATTATGAACAGGAACGATTAAATGTGCTAACTCATGAACAATTACATATTCTACCAAATCCTTGGGCTTTTTTACAAGCTCTGTATTGAGCCGAATATTACCTAATTTACGATTACAACTCCCCCATTTTGTTTTCATTTTTTGCAAAAAATATGACTGTACTTTCACTTGCATTATAGGTTC
>JAYRWZ010000445.1:0-6320 GCA_041917875.1 Chloroflexota bacterium
AATCAACTCAAACAGTGCGCGGCACTATACGCGATGCTGAGTCCAACACACCACTCAGCGGTATTACGGTGCAAATGATTATAGACAGCACAAAAAAAATCGGCTCCGTGTCCGATAAAAATGGCAATTTCAGATTAAAAAATGCACCTCTTGGTCGCAGGACAATTATTGTGAAAGCCATCGGCTATCAAGAACAAACTTTACGTGAAATACTGGTTACGGCGGGAAAAGAAACTATTTTAGACATAGCTCTTGTAGAAAAAATCAATACAACGGAAGAAGTCGTGGTGACATTTGACCGAGCAGCGCAAAAAATAAACACCATTAATGAATATGCAGCGGTAAGCTCAAGAGCATTTAATATTGAGGACACAAAAAAATATGCAGGTGCCTTGGGTGATCCGTCACGAATGGTACAAAATTTTGCAGGTGTGGTCGGTGCAAATGATTCTCGCAATGATATTGTTGTAAGAGGTAACTCACCGGCTGGTATGTTATGGCAATTAGAAGGATTAAATATACCCAACCCTAATCACTTCGGCTCACTCAACAGCACGGGGGGTCCGGTCAGTATTTTGAATAACAATAATTTGGGAAAATCCGATTTTTTCTCCGGAGCATTTAATGCTCAATATGGTAATGCGTTTGCCGGAGTTTTTGATTTACGAATGCGCAATGGAAATACAGAAAAGCATGAATTTATTGGTCAAGTCGGATTTAATGGCTTTGAACTTGGAGCCGAAGGACCATTATCACAAGAATCGGGCGCATCATATATACTCAATTATCGCTATTCGACTTTAGGAGTATTCAAAGAATTAGGTATTGATTTCGGCACTGGCGGAGCAATTCCCAATTATCAAGATTTAAACCTGAAATTACATTTTCCCCTTAACGAATCTTCTGCCATTAATGTATTTTCAATAGCCGGACGCAGCGATATTGCATTCCTCGGTAATGATATTGACACAACACAAAAAAACCTCTATGGTGATGAAAATCAGAACCTTAGAGTAGATTATAAAACAGGCATTGCAGGTGTGTCGTATGAAACAAATATCTCACCGCAAACCTTTATGAAATTTACACTCGGTGCATCCGGGACAAATGAAAACTTTCGAGGTGACTCTATTGATGTCAAAACTCGTAAAGAATATATTGAGGGACAAGCAGAATTCACAACGACAAAATTGTCAGCGATTGGACAACTTCGCCACAAATTTGATAATAGAAATTCGCTATCAGCTGGATTTACAGTGGACAGATTACTTTTTAATTTATCCAATAAAGATTATCCGAACGGAATAGAAACACAAAGAGTAAATATTGATGACGGCTCAACATTAAGCCAGGGATATATTCAATGGAAACATAGGTTAACAGATGATTTTACAACAGTAATTGGCGCACATACGCAACACTATACATTGGGAGATGCCTTTGTGATTGAACCAAGAGCAAGTATTCAATATACTTTCGATAATGGACAAACGTTATCATTGGGATATGGTCTGCACAGTCAAGCGCAAAATATTTATGACTACTTTTTTGAGACACCAACTGCAAATGGTCCGATACGAACAAACAGCGCAATGGGGTTTACAAAAAGTCACCATTTTGTTTTGGGTTATGACTGGAATTTTGCAGAGAACTGGCGACTCAAATCGGAGTTATATTATCAATCGCTCTTCGATATTCCAATCAGCCGACAAAATCCTACCTTTTCACTCATAAATGCAGGAAATTCTTTTGCGCCGAACGATCAGCCGAATTTAATAAATGAAGGGACGGCAAAAAATATGGGAGCCGAACTTACCGTGGAACGATTTTTTAATGATGGCTTTTATGTGTTAGCAACGGGCTCAATATTCGATTCGAAATACAAAGGTTTTGACGGCATTGAAAGAAACACAGCATTTAATATGGGGTATGTCGCGAATATGCTTGCAGGTAAAGAGTTTACAATCGGCGAAGACGTTTTATCAGTCAGTGTACGGCTTTCTACAACAGGTGGACGCTACTTAACGCCCTTAGACTTTGAAAAATCGAGACTTGCAGGATCTGCCGTCTATGATAACTCAAGAGCATTTTCGGAAAGGCAATCGGCATACTTTAGAACTGATTTGAAAATTGCCTATCGTCAGAACTTCGGCAGCAGCACTATGGAGTTTGCCATTGAGTTTCAAAACATCACCAACAATGAAAATATATTCCAACAATCGTACAATAGAAGAACGAATAGCATTGTCACTGAATATCAACAGGGCTTTTTTCCTGTGCCAATGTTTCGCTATACATTTTAGTCCCTACAAATGCGCTCTGTGGCAGTATCCTATGATGTTGTCACAGAGTTTTAATTATTCGAATATTCTGCTATGTGAATAAAAGCATGTATATTTGAAATCAAGATAAACAACGATATGATGAGTTATGAAGATTATGCAACATACAGTTTTGATTTTTCCTCGCACAATAAAGCAATGGATCTATGCTTTCGGCACAATCATTGTGTTTAGCATTATTGCTTTTGGGCTTATAGTAGCCATAAAACTCTACTTTAATATCGAAAGTACATTCTCTCTGTACGATCAATTATTTACATGTTTTATTTATACAACGTGCATCATATTGTTACAAACAGCAAGTGGTGAATATATTCAAAGAAAAATTCCGCTTAATTCCAAAACCGCTGCATTCAGTCATGTATTGATACAGTCATTTTCTGTCGTAGTTGCTTTTTATTGTGCTCAAAGAATCGAATTTCTTGTCTATGATGAGTGTGTAATGAATCAGCAGGCAACGACCATAGCATTAAGCATTTCATTCTTTTTATCATTTATAGCAAATACAGCATATTATATTCGTTACTTTTACAAGCAAGCACAAATTGCACAGCAGATGGCCACGGTTTCGGAACTGTCTGCTCTTCGTGCACAGATAAACCCCCATTTTCTCTTTAATACTCTTAACTCGATTGCTGCATTGATACGAATTAACCCGGACGATGCCGAGCAAGTCACTGAATCTTTAGCTGATTTATTTCGCTACAGTCTTCGTGCTTCCAAAACGCCATTAGTAACATTAGACGATGAAATACATTCCGTCGAATTATATTTATCTATTGAAAAAGCACGTTTCGGTGCTCGATTGATAACGGAAGTACATGTACCGGATTATGTACGTAGTGCAAAAGTGCCGAGTTTACTCTTGCAACCATTAGTGGAAAACTCCATCAAACACGGCGCTAATGTTATTGAAGGTACATTTGTTATCAAAGTGTGTTGTGAGGAGAGCAATAATATACTCACCTTAAAAATTCAAGATTCCGGACCCGGTTTTAATCCTTCACTCGGTGAGTCATATTTTTTAAAAGGCACAGGATTAAAAAATGTACGCGACAGATTACGTATAGTATTTACTCATAAGAGCAATATCACGATTGAAAGCAATGCGGTGGTACTCCATATTCCATTTCTCAAAGATATGCCACATGTAACGTTTTCCGCAAGTCACGATTCACTTTTTTCTCATTGAGGAACGGATGTGAAAAAATTAACCTGCATCATCATAGATGACGAGCATCTGGCACGAGCGCGCTTTCGTACTTTATTACAGCGTTGTGCATCCGAGTTTGAAGATTTTTCCCTCGATATTATTGGAGAAGCTGAAAATGGAACTCAAGCAATTCCTATTATTTATTCAGAGAAACCGGACATTATCTTTATAGATATTCAAATGCCCGGACTTAATGGTTTTGAGATTGTTGAATTAATTTCAAGCCCAAGACCGCAAATAATATTTGTCACTGCCTATGATGAATATGCCCTACGAGCATTTGAAGTGCATGCTCTCGATTATCTTACAAAACCGGTAAGTAAAGAGCGACTAAGCAAAACATTATTGCGCATAATCAATCACGGAGCTGCTCAACACACAAAAAACATTGAGGCATTACTGCAAGAGCACTCTTCGAGTGTTTTGTCCAGAATAACCGTACATTCCAATGGCAATTTACGAGTTGTGGCGGCAAATGAAATTCGCAGAATTGAAGCAGAAGACAAAAATGTATTTGTCTATATACAAGAAGGAAAATTCAGAACTGATTATACAGTTGATATTTTAGAACAGAGATTATCGCCGCAAGATTTCATACGGGTTCACCGCTCGCATCTTGTAAGAATTGACGCTATTCGCGAATTAATACCATGGTTTTCAGGCAGTTATTGCGTCAAACTTGACGATAGCACACAATTACCGGTTGCTCGACGAAGAGTGGCAGAGATAAAGAAAATATTTGGTTCATAAATATTATGAATTTTCTACAGTATCGGAATCTCCAACATATTCTTTTGAATCAGGTTTGGTTTCGCTATGTAATAAACCGGCTTGTTTAAAATATAATAAAGCCGTTGGTCGCCATTCAATACGCATACGTTCCATTACTTGTTCTACGCTAAATCCCGATTCGGCCATAAGAATTCCGGCAGTATGGCGCAGTGAAAATGGGGTCAGCCGCAAATCCCTTCCCTGTTTAACATTACTCGCTTCAAGCCGTAAAGAAATTGCCTCTCTGATTCCTCTTACACTCATGTTTTTATGTTTTGTGCGATTACTATTACTCGCAAAAAGAGGTTGATGCGGTAGAAGTTCTCCTCTGCTTTCCACATAATTATGTATTGCTTCCGCTGTTTGCGGAGGCACATCAACAACTTCACTTTTTACTGATTTACCTTTACCTTGCACACGCAATTTCCATTTATGCTTATCTTTAGTAAAATCCTCTATTGATGCGGTGCTTAATTCAACTTCGGAACATGCACACCCCAACATAGTCAGAATAAGTGCTTTATCGCGCAAACCGGTTTGATTGGATGTATCTATTGAATCTAAGAGTACTTTGATTTCATCGAGCGTTAAAAAATGACGCGAGTGACGCTGTGGTCGGGCTGAACCTTGAACCTTTTTTGCAGGGTTTCTATCAATAACTCCTTTTTCCGTTAAATATTGACAAAATCTACGCAACGAAGTCAGATATGTACTGATAGAAACTGGCTTAAGGTTTTTTTTCATTAAATGCAATTTATAGCGCTCAACATCTTTAACTCTGAACTGAAATTTTCTGTCCGTACTAAAAAAATACATAAACTCTCGTAAAGCACGCTGATATGTTCCGCGTGTTTCGGCTTTTTTATGGTCAATTGATATAATAAAATCAGCAATATGATCTGATAACTGCGATAATTTCATCATTACTGGGGGAAATACTTCTTCCGGTAACATAGCAATACAATTAAAGTGAAACAGCTTTGTTAATTCGATTTAACACAGCCGGATGAATTTTGTCCGGTCGAGTTGTAATAATTATTATTGCGCTATATCCTAACTTTTCAGCATCCCGAAAATCAGCATATAATGTATTGTGTTCCAATGTTTTCACATGAAATGTGTGCGATGGCACTTCATCAATATTATCTGTAATAATATAAACATTATCGTGAAATTGTGGAAGCCACTTTTGCGATTCTCCAAACGAAACAGATACTATTATGGGAATACTCGGAGCATAGTGGCGGTACTTCATTCCGGGCGATAACGGCATTGCATTCCCATCTGTGTGCACATTGTGTACTGATGTATGAAGTACATCTTCTATTTCTTCTCGAGAAATAATGCCCGGTCTGAATATTGTTGGCACAGAATTCCGCCATCCCAGAACGGTTGATTCTATACCGACTTGGCATTTTCCGCCATCAATGATAGCATCAATTTTACCCGCTAAATCATCATGGACATGTTGTGCCATTGTCGGACTTGGTCTGCCCGATATATTTGCGGAAGGTGCAATAAGAGGAATACCTGTCTTTTCTATTATCTGTAACGCTGTTATATGACGAGGCATACGTATTGCAACAGTCGGCTGTCCTGCGGTAACTATCTCAGGTACAATTGTACTTTTGGGTAATAATAGTGTCAATGGACCCGGAAAAAAATTTTCCATCAAGATCTGTGCATCTCTCGAAATTTCTTGAACCAAGAAAGGTACTTGTTCCAAGGAGCTGATATGAACAATTAAAGGATTATCTGTGGGTCTTCTTTTGGCAAGAAATACTTTTTTTACTGCTGACTCATTCGAAAAACAGGATCCTAAACCATAAACAGTTTCCGTTGGAAAAGCAACTATGCCTCCGTTTTTCAATATAATTGCACATTCTTCAATATGTTCGGGAGTCGCGCTCAATATTGGTGTAGTAGTCAGAATCATAGAATCTCGTCATTTCAGTATGGGAAAAATAATTGGACGTGACGGGCTTGCATCGGAC
>JAYRWZ010000446.1:0-8851 GCA_041917875.1 Chloroflexota bacterium
AAAAAAAGATGCTCGGTCTTTCTCAGATGGATTCCGTGCCCAAGCAAGATGCCCTTTCTGTACATAGTGCATTGCATTCTGAAATCGCGGAACTATTTCATTTTCATTGTGATATGTGGCTCCTCCTGCATGGTCAAAATGCAAATGAGTGAATACAACATCCGTTATATCATCAGTAGTCAAACCAAGTTGTGATAATGAGTTTTCGAGAGTCTTTACTGAATTATCAAGTTTATAGATTTGCTGTTGTTTCTGGCTCATTTTATAGCCGCAACCGGTATCAACAAGGATTTTTTTTGTTTCGCTGACTGCCAACAAACAACGTGCTGTCATTGGTATTCGATTTAACTCATCACCCGAATTGTAAGATTTTGACCACAACGGCTTAGGCACAACTCCAAACATCGCGCCGCCATCCAAAGCAAAATCACCAGTTTCAATCAATGAAACATCATAGTCTCCAATACGCATATCTACCTTCATTATTAAATAGTTAAGACATCACATCTCTTATTGAATCACAAATTGAATTTATCTCGGCTTGTGTAGTAAATCTTCCTATACCGAATCGTAATGTTGTCGTATCTTTCCCTCCCGAATTTTCAATAGCGGACAAGACATGTGATTGTTTGCCAACAGCGCTCGTACATGCACTGCTTGCAGAATACGCAACATTCCACAATGCACCCGAAAGTAATTCCCCTTCATCGCCATAAACAGTAACATTAAGATTATTAGGTAAACGTAGGTGAGGAAATAAACGTGGGTCTGCACCATTGATGCGAAGTGTTGAACAATGCTGAAGTAAACATTCCAACAATTGATTACGCAATGCCATTGTATGTTCTGCATCATCTTTCAAAGATTCAATTGACACTTCAATTGCTTTCGCTAACCCTACAATTCCCGGTACATTAAGCGTTCCGCTACGCATTCCGCTTTCATGGCCGCCACCATGAATTAGTGGTGAAATTTTACAATCATTTCGCACGTACAAAGCTCCGATTCCTTTAGGTCCATATATTTTATGAGCTGTGAGGGAAGCTAAATCAATGCGTGATTCTTCAACATCAAATGGTAACTTGCCAATACCCTGTGTGGCATCAGTATGAAAATATACACCATGACTTCTGCACAGTTTACCGATATCAGTTATCGGTTGAATAGAACCAATCTCATTGTTGGCGTGCATGATACTCACGATCACAGTATCATCTGTTATCGCATTTTCGAGATGTTCTATTGACACTACCCCATTGCTATCAACAGGCAAAACAGTTACTTTTATGCCTTTTTTTTCCAGAACAAAACATGTATCAAGTACTGCTTTATGTTCTATTGCACATGTAATTATATGCTTGGTCGGCTTTGTACTGGCTTCAATTGCTCCGGTGATAGCAAGATTATCCGACTCAGTTGCGCCCGAGGTAAAAATTATCTCATCGGTTTTAGCACCAATCAAATCGGCAATGGTTTTTCTACTATCTTCGACTGCTTTCTTTGCCGTCATGCCAAACACATGCGTATTGCTGGCAGCATTACCGTAACATTCAAAAAAATAGGGCTTCATTGCATTGAATACACGCTCATCTAAGGGTGTAGTAGCATTGTTATCAAGATATATCGTTGTTTGTTGCATGTTTCCGGCAGTTACTGAAAAAACAATACTTACTCTACGTTCTCATGGTTTACCGCATCGTAGTTATCATAAAAGACGACGACTTTGAAGCAACTTCTTCTATGATTTGTTCAAAATTACTTTGTTTTTCGATAGTTTTGAAAAAAATCAATGAAAAAAAGTATGAACCTTACCGGAATACAATCTGCCTTGCATGAACTTGGCATTGAAGCATGGTTGCTGATAGATTTCAGAGGAAGCAACACTATAGCTTGGGATATCATAGACTTACCTAAAGACACACACTGCACTCGCCGATGGGCTGTACTTATTCCGCAATCAGGCGAACCCACTATTTTGTCCCATGCAATCGAGTCTTTTACTTTACATCATCTTTCAGGACGCCATATTGAATATTCGCGTTGGACAGAGTGGCATTCAAAATTGCAGGAGATGACATCATCGTTTACCAACATTGCGATGGAATATTCGCCAATGAATGAGATTCCCGTGAATGCTAAAGTTGATGCCGGCTCCATCGAACTGATTCGCAGTTTCGGAAAATCAATTCTGTCTTCGGCAACTTTAGTACAAAAATTGAGTGCCGTTTGGTCGAAAAAACAAATGGAAGACAATCTGACAAAAACAGCACCATTACTTCATAAGGTAATGGCAGAAACATCAGCATATATAGCTCAAAAGGTCAAGGATAATGGCGAATGTTCCGAATATGATGCACAACAATTCGCAGTCTCTCTTTTTGATGAATACGGACTCTATAGCGACAGCGATCCAATTGTCGCCCTTGCAAAGAACGCGGCAAGTCCGCATTATGCTCCGCAAGCATCTCACTATTCGATGATAAAACGCAATGACACTGTGCTTATTGATATGTGGGCAAAATTGGGTAATGACTCACAAAGTACTTACAGCGATATCACTTCAATGTTCTATGTCGGCGAACAAGTACCCGAAAGAGAACAAACACTTTTTCGCGTCATAGCCGAAGCAAGGGATGAAGGTGTCAATTTAATTAAGCAGCGTTTTGCTGAAAACAGAGAAATCTATGGATATGAAGTTGATGATGCCGTGCGATCCCTGATAGATACTGCGGGCTACGGACTATATTTTATCCACAGAACAGGACACAGCATTACCAATGAAACTCATGGATCGGGTACTAATATGGATAATTTTGAAACAAAGGATACACGTCCGATCATTGCCGGCACCTCCTTTTCCATCGAACCGGGCATTTATATTCGCGGCGACATAGGAATGCGAACAGAAATTGATATTGTCATTGACCATAGCGGGAATATCATTATTCCTACACATAAACCGCAACAATGTATTACACCATTATTTGCCAAAGCATAACATGAATATTCTTATTATTGCTTTATCCGGATTGGGTGACGCTCTTATGTTCACACCGGCATTGTCAGTATTATCCGCTAAGTTCCCGAATGCGAATATTGATATTTTGACTATGTTTAAAGCAACACAGGATATATACAAAAACAATCCGCATATAAACAAAATTCATTTTTGGAATTTTCTAAAAGAAAATCCCTTGCGAAGTATGAGTTTTTTGCTTTCACTCCGTAACAGATATGACGTTTCTATCAATGTTTTTCCGGCAAATCGTTTCCCTTACAATATAATATCACGAATCATTGGAGCAAATAAAAGACTCGGTCACGACTATCTGCATGCCAACTCTCAATCCCTTAATGTTTTAAATAACCACAGAGTATTAGAAAATAATGACTTACATAATGTTGAAGAAAATATACGATTAGTGCATCTTTTAGCAAATGATTTCACAATTTCACATAATGCTTTGGAATTGTTTCTTGATGAAGAATCAAAGATATTTGCATCACAATGGCTTGAGAAAGAAAATATTTCGGCTGAATCAATTCTTATCGGCTTTCATGCCGGGTCTGCTTTGTTTAAAAATCAAATTCACAAGCGATGGGATAAAGATAAGTATGCCGAATTGGCAAATTTATTACATCGTGAATACAATGCACATATTCTCTTATTCGGAGGACCGGAGGAACAAGAAGTCAATGACTATATTGCAGCGCATTCGGCGGCAATAATAGTGAAGACACCATCACTGTTAAGTGGATTGGCGATTATTTCACATTGTGCGCTATTTGTGTCGAATGATTCGGGATTAATGCATTGCGCCGCAGCATTGAACATACCTACAGTAGCAATTTTCGGCTACACAAGTCATGTACATACAAGACCTTGGTCTGAAAATGCACTTGTAGTGAGACGTGATGATCTGCCATGCAGCCCCTGCTTTTATTTTTCGCCGAAACCGGCACAATGCCGACAATTTTCCGGCAATGAACAATTTAAATGTATAAAAGAAATTTCAGTGCAAACAGTATTAAGTGCTTGTAAACATTTATTGGCTAAAAACGAGGAAACTAACAATGAAAAATAAACAATTATGTCCTTGCTGCGGATCGAATTCTTCTCAAGAATGGGCAAAAGCTACCGACAGAGAGTATCGCACTACCGATGATACATTTATTCTTTTTCGCTGTAACAATTGTGAATCCATATACTTATTCCCTGTCCCGACAGACAGACTCTCTGTTATTTATCCTCCTAATTATTATTCATTTGCAGAGCAGAGCACATCAATAATCAGCAAGATAAAAACAGGATTAGATAAAAGATTCTTTCGTCAGTTAACACATTCCATCAAAAAAAATCAGTTATCTGCGCTTGATGTAGGTGGGGGTGTCGGATGGGAACTCAATGTGTTGCAAGAAGCTGATAATCGTGTTCAATATACCATGATAGTTGATCTCGATCCCGATGCTGCTACCGGTGCCCAAAATAATGGTCATGGCTATTTTTGCGGGCGCATTGAGGAATATGAGACCAATACCAAATATGATATAATCTTAATGCTCAATCTTATTGAACATGTAGAATTTCCAAGTGAAGTGCTCAAAAAATGCAGGGAATTACTTTCAGATGAAGGAATTATCATCATAAAAACACCAAATTGTGATGCTCTTGATGCTCGTATATTCAGACATAAAAATTGGGGTGGCTTCCATTGCCCAAGACATTGGACATTGTTCACAAAAAGCAGTTTTGAGCTGTGTACACATAATGCCGGCTTAACCGTAAAAACATTCTCTTATACACAGGGCGCTCCATTTTGGGCAACAAGCACTTTATTTGCATTAGAAAATATTGGATTAGTCAGTATAACAAAAGAACGTCCTGTTGTCTATCATCCGCTGTATGCTCCATTGACCGCCTTGTTTGCCGGTTTTGATTTTATACGAGGAATATTTGCAAAAACTTCACAAATGTTTTTTGTTTTAGAAAAAAGAAAGCACACACGATAATGTGGAGCATTTTAGATCGAAAATTGTACATACTCTTTTGCTTGCTTGCGATGAGTGCGCTATGTTTTTCACACAATGTTAGAGCGCAAGAGTTTATACATTTTCGTGGAGTTATGATGCCATGGTTATCTCAAAACTCACGTTTGACATACCCGAATATCAATATTCCAAACACAACAACTTTTGAAAACAGTAATACACCGTTTGAACGCAAAATTGGTATTGATGCGGGTTTTTCTATCATAGCACCAATCACACTATCACTTGCGGCAGATGCAGTATATTCTACTATAGAATCAATTGGCAATGAGTCAACGACATTTTCTTTGAATGGGCAGCCGCAAAATGCGATAATTCGTCATGATATATCTACACAATATATTGGTTTGCAATTTACGCCGACACTTTCTACCAAGTTCCACAATTTTAAAATTGCTGTCGGTTTCCCTTATTGCTTACCATTAACTGCTCATTCCACGCATGAACAAAATGTTAGTTCTCCGCCGGAACTGCGCGGAACTCTTCTTACCGATGCTGTCACGCAATATAATATTATATCCCAATTTACTCCCTATTTTGGGATTCAAACTTCAGTCTTTTATAGTTTACCGCTCAATTCGCAGCATACATTTTGGCTTATGCCCGGTATTTCTGCTCAACAAGCTCTGAGTTCCATAACCAAAGCAGATGCCGTCAGACCTTTAGCTTTGGGATTTACTTTAGGATTACAATATTCCCCTTCCCCGCAAAATGAATCCAGTGAAATTCCCGACAAATTACCATTAGATACAGTACAAAATCAAGAAAATATTTTTGTCAAAAGCAAGACAACACCGTCAGATACTACGGTAAAATTATTATTCGAAAAGCAAGAAAATTCCAGTGAAGCAGCTTCTGTAGAACCTCAAGACAAAGCGATTCTCACAGGTGATATTCACGCAACATTTCTTTCTGATAAAGTAAAGAACGATAATAAAATAATTCTGAATCGCGTGTTTGAGTATTGTAATGTTGAGGCAATTATCCCATACGATCAATACGATACATTATCAGCATTTCTTGACAATCATAAAAGGATAACCAAGGAAAAAACAGACATTGGCATCAAACTCTCTTACAATGATACGATTGATGTGGTGTACCCGTCAATACTGCGTATTTATCACAGAGCATTAGCAGAGTCAGGACTTTCGGAATGGAAGGTTATCATAAGACAACAAAACACCACAGTCAAAGTGATAACAGGTACAAATCTTCTCCCTGAATATACAGATATTGACATTAATGCAATTGAATATTTCGATAATACGAAAAAATCGTTTTCGATATCTTTAGAATTAACAGATAGTGATATGCAGACTTTCCATTCTCAAGAGGTTGTTGTTACATTTACCTTTTCATCAGCCAACACAAAACCGATTGCAAGACGAAAAATCCATGTAATTCACCCCCGGATTTCTGCACACTACATACAAAAAAATAACCTTCGTACCAAAAGCGGATCCTTACAAACAATAGAGAGTCGTGATTTTCTCACCACATATTCTACCGTCAAGAAAAAGCAAGACTTTTGGTACCTTTACTTTTGCTCTCTCTCATACTTTGAGAACTACATCTTTGCTCAGGAACTGTAAATCACAAATGGGTTGTACAATTTCATCACACAATGTCGTCTTATATGGGGCAAACTCGCAATATGCGATACAGTATGTCTGAAGAAAAACGGTTTTTCATAATACCGGCTTACGTTTTTTACTGTACTTTAACATGGTAAGCATAAAAATCAAGGGCAAGAGACAATCCCGTTACCGGCATAGAATTGATGCAGTTAGAGATTGGAGGCAATTTCTTTACTCCTCATTTCGTCATACGGCATAACTTGAAGAGAAGCGAAGCCCTCTAATCAAAACAAGCAAACACAATGAGGTTATTTGATGAATGTATTTTCGACTAATTTTTTGAAGAAACAATTAGCGGCTATTGATGGAAATGTTATGTACAATAGTTCATTACCGCCCAATGGCTCGAATCGTTTCCAACCGCGCCAGCCCTCGAATTCTTCGGGGAATAATAATGGCGAAACACCTTTTACCAAAGTTCTACGCTCCATAATGATATGGGGAGCGCTCTTTGCTGCCGTCATTATTGTCTATGTTCTTGTTAATGGCGGAAAAACACAAACTTTCCCTATTTCCTACACGAAGTATGTAGATTTTCTCAATGAAAACGCTATCCAATCTGCCAAAATTTATAAATCGCAACTGAATGATTTTGAGTTTCATGGCACACTTAAAGAGGAAAAAACTATAATGGTTGATGGCAGAGCCATTCAGATTAAACACTTTACCACGAAACTCGGCGTTCTTGACTCTAAAACCGAAGAGTTATGGGCAACAAAAGGTATTTCATGGACTTACGAAGAAAGTGATTCGACGTTTTGGTCTGTGATAATGAGTTTCCTTCCATGGGTTGCACTTATTGGTGTTTATATATTTGTTATGCGGAAAATGTCCAATGGCGGTGCCGGAGGCGGCTCACGCGGGATATTTTCATTTGGTAAGTCCCGTGCTCGATTAGTCAATGATCATGGAGCAAATCGCAAAACTTTTGCCGACGTTGCAGGCGTAGAAGAAGCCAAAGAAGAACTTCGCGAAATCATAGAGTTTTTACGTGAACCATTAAAATTTCAAAGACTTGGTGGTAAAATTCCGCGTGGTGTCTTATTATTGGGTCCTCCGGGAACCGGAAAAACTCTTCTTGCACGTGCGGTTGCAGGCGAAGCTAATGTGCCGTTTTTCTCAATATCGGGTGCAGATTTCGTTGAGATGTTTGTCGGTGTTGGGGCAAGCCGTGTGCGCGACCTTTTCGATAATGCGAAAAAAAGTGCACCTTGCCTTATATTTATTGATGAGATTGACGCAGTGGGCAGACATCGCGGGGCGGGTCTCGGCGGGGGTCATGATGAACGTGAGCAAACGCTCAATCAACTACTTGTTGAGATGGATGGCTTTGAAAATAATGGCGGTATAATTGTGATTGCTGCCACAAATCGTCCGGATGTATTGGATCCCGCTCTTTTGCGCCCGGGTCGCTTTGATCGCCAAGTAGTCGTTGATCGTCCCGATGTCAAAGGTCGTGAGCAAATTCTAAAAGTTCATGTTAAAAATGTGCCACTCGATCCGAATATCAACTTAGAAAATATAGCTCGCGGAACTCCCGGTTTAAGCGGTGCAGACCTTGCTAACTTAGTAAATGAAGCGGCACTCTATGCCGCAAGACGCAATAGCAATTTTGTGCAAAATGAGGATTTTGAAAACGCAAAAGATAAAATTCTCATGGGCGTAGAAAGAAAAAGTATGGTCATTTCCGAAAAAGAAAAAGAAATTACCGCTTACCATGAAATGGGGCATGCTCTTGCGGGTAAATTCTTACCACATAGCGACCCCGTTCATAAAGTCACAATTATTCCGCGTGGAAGAGCTTTGGGTGTGACAAGTTATCTGCCAACAGAAGACTCGCACACATATTCCAAAGACTATATTGAATCAAGAATTGTAACACTTTTAGCAGGACGCGCTGCTGAAATGATCGTATTCAATCAATTAACCACTGGCGCTGGAAATGATCTTGAGCGAGCAAGTGCATTGGCAAGAAAAATGGTCTGTGAATGGGGTATGAGCGATGCGGTCGGTCCTGTCACCTTTGCCCATAAGCAAGAAGAAGTATTTCTTGGAAGAGAAATAGCACAACCACGAGATCACAGCGAAGAGACTGCTCGCTTAATTGATAATGAAGTTCGTAAAATTCTCATCAACTCGATGCATGGCGCAGAAAAATTATT